>SLEY01000186.1 GCA_007124535.1 Planctomycetaceae bacterium | reverse complement strand
TCGCCGCAGATGTCTCAGCTCCTTCAGAACCGAAAGAGCGGCATCCAACGCTTGCGGGGCCTGTCTGGAAGCCGCGCGGCGTTCGAGCCGGATGCCGACAATCTCGACGGGATGCTCTTCGTCCAGCCGGGGCCGAATCCACTCGGCACGGGCTGGAGCGAGTTCTAGCGTCGCGCCCAAAGCCTCCAGTTGATTGCGGATCTCTAGCTGACGCTGATAGTAAGCGACGTGCGTTGAACGCGCGTTCTGAAACGCCGCGAACGCTGCCGCCGCAGTCAACATCGCAAGCATCCCGAACCACTGCCAGTGAAGGGAAACGAATCGGCGGCTCATCGGCGGAAAACCCTCCGTAAAAACGGATGCTGGCAACTGATAAGAATTTTGACCGTGGCTGCCAAGATTGCAAGCCTACGGGCCCGTTTTTTGCCGCTTTCTGCCATTTTACTCTGAGTTTTCCGGCTCATTTGCCATTTGTTCTGGGGGTTTGGCGGCGTGTATTGCCGTATTTCGCTAGGTTTTATGGTGCAATCATCGTCGGGGACGGGGAGTGGGGATGGCCCGATGGATTTTGCGATATGGGACGAGCCGGCGTGGATACCTTCGAGGGGAAAGCCTCCCTTGAAACCCCTCCGTAGGGGCACCTGCTGCGACGAACACGCGAAAATGCTGTGATCGTGGCGCGCACGGTGAGCGCTCCGCTTGCTTGGCGGCGAAAAAAAACTCAATAGAAATCCAGCCGATCGGGTCCGCGGGTTGGTTTTAGAGGAACTCCGGGGCCAGTACCAACTGCAGCTCGCGGGGCCGATGCGTTTCTGACGGAATCGCCTCGGCCGCCATGAACTCCGGGTCCAGCACCAATTCCAGGTCGCACCGCGGTTCGGGAACTTGTGCCGTTCGCCGGGGCGGGCCTCGGGCGCTGGCCAGCGTGCGGAGCGGGCCCTCCCAGAGGCCGCAGTGGCGTAGAATCCGCTCGATCACGTCTCGTTGCCGACATTCGATGAAGCTGACGATTTTCATCGCGGCGCCGCAGTGCGGGCAGGCGAACGGATCGACTTCGTCGACTCATTGGATCAACATGGCCCAGGTGGAAAGCGTTCGGGGAAGCATACGGATTCGCCTCAAAATGATGCATGAAAATCAGACGGATAAACGAGTTGAACATAAGCCGGGGGCCAGGGGGCTTTGCTTCAGAAGAAGCCGCCTCCAAAGCCGCCCATCCCGCCCGCGCCCGGCCACGATTCGTCTGGCAATCCGGTCGGCGGATCGCCGGCCTCGACACGACGAATCACTTCGGCAATCTCTTCGTGCGCCGCGCGGGTCTGCGTGATGATCAGCACGGCCCGGGCAAGGAGTCCCTGATAAACTTCCTGGCCCGATGGCTCCGCTGGGAGACCGCTACCGGCGCCCGGAGCTTCGGGAGCGGAACGGACGCGAACCATCTGCCCCGGCGCCTCGGGCTGCGTTTCCGACCGCCAAGACTCCGGCCGGACCAGCGTCGGCAACACTTCCATCAGATCCTCGGCCACGCTCGCATACATCCGGTAGTAAACGGTGAGCACTTCCTCGGGATCCGCCACATCGCGCTCGCGCGGTCGGGACGCGCGCAACGCCGTCCGGTAGGCTTCCAGCAGCTCGAGCACCTCGCGAAGTATCGGTTCTCGATGCCGCACGACCAGCGTGCCCGGCCTGGCAAAGCAGATCGAGCCCGGACCGCCCAGATCCTCCCAAAGCTCGGTGGACAACTGCGACGTAACCGCTCCCCGAAGCGCCTCGGATTCCGCCCGGTCGCGGCACAAATCGCGAACATCGTACACGGCCGTCTTGAAGAGTTGCCCGGCTTCGTCCGGGCTGGTGATCCACAACACGCCGTCGCGAAGTGTCCAGCTCAATCCCAGGTCCAGCATCATCGCCTGCAACACCGTCTGCAACTGCCGCTCGACCAATCGGACCGTGACCGGCTCGCGCTCCCGGACGCGCAGCGCGCGCAGGGCGGGCCGATCCAGCCGGATGTCCACGCCGCTGATTTCCGACAGCTGCCGGACCGCCGTCTCCAGCGGCACGTCGGCGAATTCGACGGTGACGTTTTCCTCCAGTTGCTGCCGAAACAACTCGTGTTGGGGCGGGTCCAGGATCAACGTCTGGCGAGCATGCTCGCGGAGCGCGGCCAGCAACCCCTGCACCTTCCGCTGGATCGCCTCCGTCTGCCGCACGAACATCACATCGCCGATGACACTCACCGCCCCCGGTCCTCCGACCACCTCCCACTGAACCGGCGCAATGGTCAACGTGATCGCGTCCACCAGATCGTCGACCTCGTACCCGGCATCCAGCAGGTCCCCGATATTGTACGGCGCCGTCGTCAGCCGATGCTGCACTTCGGCGGCCGAAGTGATGTACAGCACCTGATTCTCGAAGTACCAGCCCAAATCCAGGAAACGCAACCGATCCAGCAACAGGTAGATCGGCTGCTCGAGCAACCGGTCGGACAACGGTTCGCTGGGCAGCACGCCCGCGTCGTCCAGACCGGACCGATCCAGCAGGACCACCAGTTCCTGCGATTCTCGCAACCAATCCACCAACTCGCCCAACGATGCATGGGACAAGTCGACCGTCGCCCTCGCGGCCAGTCCGGCCGGCATCAGCTCGGCCGGATCGATCGTCTTGGGCTGATCACCGATGACGGGCAAATCCGTCTGCCCCGTTTCCACCCCCAGCCCCGCCGGCAACCACACGCCCGCACCCACAAGCCACAGCATCACCCCCAAGAAAAGCCGCATGACATCACACTCCCCTGAACAAGAAGAAACACGTCAAGGCCTGATCAAAGCACCCACCCGAGTCCCCGACCGCAACCCGGTACGAACACGCCTCCGCCGATCATCGCTTTCCTCAGTCTACCTCTTCCCGACAGTTTCCGTCAAATGAGCCAGCAACCCCCAGCTGTTCGCCCACGCGCGGGAGTTTGCCGGATCGGGCGGCATCCAAAACGGGGACACCCAGCTATTGAAGTCAACCGATACCATTGTTTTAGTCCAATCCGGACCGCCGGAATTGTGTAGTTGGCATCCAGACATGCCTGTCCCGGTTTGGGCGTCGGCGGTTACCTTAACCTGGTGTGGGGGGGGCGGCCCGTAGCTCCACGGACGGGTCTCCCTGTTTGGTTCGCAAATCAGAGGATGGGTGTCCCCGTTCTGTTGGTGTCCCCGTTTTGTTGAGAGCTTTCGGCAAGCGTGCAACATTTTGGATTCTTTCGCGGCCGCGGACGAAGTCGGCGGCGCAGCGGGCTTGGACGGGATGACGTCGGGTTTCTTTGCCCCGAAGGGGCTGCAACAAATCAGCCCGGGGCAGAGCGGAGCGGCGATAGCCGCGGAGCGCCGCCCCGGGGAAGATGTTGATTTCAATCGGTTGCCCTGAAGGGGCGAAACAGCTCAGCAGGCAGAGGGAACGGTGGTTCTACGGCGAGGGTTGGTGACGGGGTTGCCCCCGAAAAATTCTCGTCTGTCCGATCCCCGAGTGCGATGTGGGTACCCGCCCTGTTT
>SLEY01000223.1 GCA_007124535.1 Planctomycetaceae bacterium | reverse complement strand
TGGAGCAGGGGGATTTCGATCAGGCGATCGCCGATTTCCAAAGCCTGTTGGAAGAGAACCAGGACAATGTGAACGCCCGCCTGGCCCTGGCCGAGACGTTGTTTAATCTGGAGAAACTGGAGGAAGCCCGGCAGGAGTTGGAGCGGGCCCTGGAACAAAGCCCGGAAAACCCCTTGGCCTACTCGTTGCGAGCCCGCTTTCATCTGTTCGAAGAAGATGCCGAGGCGGCGCTGGCCGATCTGGACCAGGCCCTTCGCTTCCATCCCCAAGATCTGAACGCCCTGATGACGCGGGCCCGGGTGCACCTGAGCCTGGAGAACCTGGAAGCGGCCAAACGGGATATCGATCAGGCCCTGTTGCTGAGCCCCGGGCTGATCCAAGGGATCCTCATCCGCAGCCTGATCGCGGCGGAAGAAGGGCGTCTGGAGCAGGCCATTCACGACCTCCAGTTGCTGCTGCAGGAAGATCCGGACAACAGCCTCTGGCGGCTGCAACTGGCCAGTTACTATATCCAAGACAAGCGGCACACGCAGGCGATCCGCACGCTGACCCGGCTGCTGGAGGATGAGCCGGACAACACGATGGCCCGCCACGCTCGGGCCGATACGTTGTTGACCATCGGCAAACATGAGGAAGCGATTGCCGACTATGAGATCCTGGTCCAAGAAGATCCGGAAAACGACGCGGTGCTGAACAATTTCGCCTGGGTTCTGGCCACCTCGCCCGACGACCACCTGCGGGACGCTCCGCGGGCGCTGGACTTGGCGACCCAAGCCTGCGAACTGACCGATTATGACAAGGCCCACATTTTGAGCACATTGGCAGCCGCCTATGCCGAGTCGGGCGATTTCGAAACGGCGATCAAGTGGTCGGCGAAGGCGGTGGAGTTGGGCTCGGACGACGAAGAAACCGACGAGCAATTGCGGCAGGAACTGGAAAGCTACCACCAGGAGAAACCCTGGCGCGAGCGCCAGACGGTGGAGGAGAAGGAGGAGCCGATCCAGCCGCCGGGACGGCCCTTCGAGGCCTGAATCCTGTTTCCTTCCGTACCGGGGAGTTCTCACGTGAATCGAGACGAAGCTTATGCCTTGATGTGCGAATATACGCAGAGCGAGAGTTTGCGCCGCCACATGCTGGCGGTCGAGGCGGCGGTGCGGGCTTACGCACGCCGGTTCGGCGAGGACGAAGAACTCTGGGGACTGGCCGGGCTGTTGCACGATTTCGATTACGAGCGCTGGCCTTCCGCGCCCGATCATCCCCTGAAAGGCGCGGAGATCCTCCAGCAGCGAGGTTGCCCGCCCGAAGTGGTTTATGCGATCAAGTCCCATGCGGATTACATCGAAGACTGCCCGCGCCGCTCGCCTTTGGACAAGACGCTGTACGCCTGTGATGAACTGGCCGGGTTCATCAGTGCCGTCGCGGCGATCCGGCCGGAGAAGCTCCGGGGGCTGAAAGCCAAGAGCGTCCGCAAGAAGAT
This sequence comes from Planctomycetaceae bacterium, assembly GCA_007124535.1. GTDB lineage: Bacteria > Planctomycetota > Planctomycetia > Pirellulales > Pirellulaceae > SLMF01. The sequence goes on along the minus strand of SLEY01000223.1, from coordinate 2,069 downwards.
GAAGCAGAAAGCGTTTGCCGCTGCGGTCAACCGCCAGGATCTGCTCCGCGGCGCCGAAGAGCTGGGAGTCGATTTCGACGAACACGTCCAATTCGTCATCGACGCCATGGCCCAACACGCCACCGAATTGGGACTGCAGCCGCAACAGGACTAGCGGTTCCAACCCGGGATGCCTTGGCGCTCGCCAGCAGCCACACTTCAAGCAGCCGCTCCGTTGGCATCCACCCCGCCGGTGGGGAATTTGGCGGTCGCTCGCCAACGGGGCGGCTTCGAGGAACCGCCGCAACGCGGCGCCGCCAGCGCGTCCCAGCATGACACCGAGGCGGCGAGTCGTGGCGGGATCGTTCATGGCCCGCAGATACGCCAAGACACGTTCTGCATCGATGCGACGCGCCCCCCCTTCGGTCCGGTTGCGACTTGTTCGTTCCTATACGGTTTCGTAGCCCGCCCGTTGGGGGCGGCTGAGCCACCGGTTGGCCTCGTCGTCGTCGACGAACCGTTCCCTCTCCGGGTCCCAGCGGAGTGGCCGGCCCAAATGCATGGCGATGTTGCCCAGGTGGCAGGTCGTCGCCGATCGATGCTGCGACACGACGTCGGAGACCGGCGTGTTGCGGGTTCTGACGCAGTCGAAGAAATTCCCCATGTGGTTTACCGTCGAGTCGATCTTGCCCATGCGTGGCGGCCGGTTCAGATTGTCGTGGGCGTACAGCCGGAAATCCTCCCGTTCCAACGGGGCGTCGGCTAAATCCTCGACCGGCCTGCCGGCAAGGGTGCCCCGATTCACGAAGATGCGCCCTTCCGTTCCGGTCAGCATCACCCCGTTGCGACCGTGGTCCAGCACGGTCATGGTGACACCGTTCGGGTAGACGTACCGGGCCTCGAAGTCGGTCGCCACATTGTAGCCGTTCGTCACTTCGGGCATCGCGGCCTTTCCGTAGACTTCCACCGGGCCGCTCCGTTCGGCTCCGGCGGCCCACTGCGCGATGTCGATGTGGTGGGTGCCCCAGTCGGTCATCTGGCCACCGGAATACTCGTACCACCAGCGAAACGTGTAGTGGCTCCGCTCTTTGATGTAGGGCACGTCGGGCGTCTGACCCTGCCAGAGGTCCCAGTTCAGGTGCGGCGGCGGGTCCTCGACCGCGAACGGCCCGCCCGCCTGATTCTTGCCCAAAACCACTTCGATTTCACGCAACTCGCCAATCCGGCCGCTACGCACCATCTCGCAGGCCAGCCGGAAGCGGTGATCGCTCCGCTGCCACGAGCCCACCTGGCAAACGCAGCCCGTTTCGGCGATGACCTTACACAACCGCTTGCCCTCGTCCACGGTCAGCGTCAGGGGCTTCTCACAGAAAATGTCGACGCCGGCGCGGGCCGCGTCAAGGCACATCTTCACGTGCCAGTGGTCGGGCGCACCGATCAAAAGCACGTCGATCTTTTCCTTGTCAAGCATCTGGCGATAGTCTTCGTACCACGTCGCCTTGCCGCCGAAGTGCTCGACCGCCTCCTCGCCCACCTCGCGGTCCACGTCGGCAATCGCGACGAGGTCGCCGTACGGCACCGCCAGTTCCGTGATGACGGTCCCCTGGTACCTCATCCCGATGGCCGCAATGCGGAACCGGTCGTTTTGCGATCGCGGCCGGGCATGCTCCTCAGCCTGCGCCGTGAAGAAATAGGGGATCGCAGTACTGGCGGCAACCGCGCCGGCCGTGGCGCGAAGAAAACTGCGTCGGGTAGTTCGCTGCATCGTTTCCCTCTCTCTCTTCGAAAGTACGGGCCCTTCGCCCCGGTGCGTATCCTAACGGGTCTCTTCGCGAAAGATCTTGAATTCTCGCGAGTATTGCAGATGCTTGCAAGTGGTAGCGTCAGCCCGCGAGCCGCCTGCAAAAGGTAATCCCATGCCGTGCGCACCGGCAACGGCCCCGAACGCTTGACCAACGCAGACAGGTCCTCTCCGTCCACATACTCCATCACCAGGAAATGAACCCCCCGCGCCTCGTCGGCATCGAAGGCCGTCACGATGTTCGGGTGGCTCAATCGCGAGGCCGCCTCCACCTCGCGCTGGAACCGCG
>SLEY01000501.1 GCA_007124535.1 Planctomycetaceae bacterium | reverse complement strand
ACGAATCCGAGAAGATCCACCACAAACTCATGCCGACAAGGAGGAAGGATGATGAAATCCCACGCATGTCCGCCCGCGAGGCCGAGAACCGCCACTCACTTCCGGGAAGCGAAACGGCCGTCCCCCCCGGAGTCCACCTCTTACTTTTTCACCTACTTTCAGCAGTCCTGTCCGACTTGCGGCCGGCACCTCCGGGTGGACGTGCGCCAGTTGGGCCGGCAGGTCGCTTGCTCCCACTGCCGCGCGATCTTCGTGGCTTGCGACGACGAAGTTCACGGCCGCCGCCAGGCCGGGGCGCCGTCGGCACTGGAGCGTGCGGAGCAGTTGCTGGCCCGGCTCGATGCCGCGACGCCGACTCCCTATTGCTCCTGCCAGTCGTAAGGCGGCTTTTGCCCGATAACACCATTACCCTGGCCATCGAATTCTTCAAGGAACCGTTTATGGATGCCTTAGCCCAATACACCAACAATCTGCTGCCCTCCCCCCAAGTCCACGACCGCCAACTGGAAGAGGACGTAGCGCACGCCATCAGGGCGACCGGCTATTTCTCTTTGAGTCTTGTGGATATCCAGTCGGAGAACGGGGTCGTCTACCTGCGGGGCCGGGTGGGAAGTTATTATCACAAGCAGGTGGCGCAGACCGCCGCGGCCCGCGTGCTCGGCCACCGGCAACTGATCAATCAGCTTCAGGTAGAATCCGCGTAACTTGTGGCAAGTCGAGGGATCGTTATGCAGGACTCGAACCGACTGATTCGCGCACTTCAGGAGCCGGGCGTGTTGGGGCCCGCGACGGAGGAGGTTCGCACGTTGGCCACCCACATGTCCTGGCTCCTGCTGGCCGGATCTCACGCTTACAAGATCAAGAAGCCGGTCGACCTGGGCTTTGCCGATTTCTCGACGCTCCCCAGGCGGCGGTTTTTCTGCCTGGAGGAACTCCGGGTGAACCGGCGGCTGGCGCCGGATTGGTACCTGGAGGTGGTACCGATTAGCGGCTCCCCCGAGGCGCCGACGCTTGGCGAGATCGGCCGGCCGATCGAATATGCCGTGAAAATGAAGCGTTTTCCGCAGCAGGCCCGCTTGGACCGGGTACTGGAGCGAGACGAACTTGCCCCCCGGCATCTCGACGGGCTGGTGCAGCAGATGGCCGACTTTCACGGCCGCGTGGCGGTGAACTCGGAAGGCCGGGACTTCGGCACTCCCGAAGCGATTCGCAAACCCATGCAGGCGAACTTCAAGCACCTGGCTGGCGAACCCGGGGAACCGCAAAATGCCGCCCAGCTCGAACGCCTGCGCCAGTGGAGTGAAGAACAGTTCCGGACCCGGCAGCAGGACTTCGTCCGCCGCAAGCGAGAGGGGTTTGTCCGCGAGTGCCACGGCGACCTGCACCTGGCCAACATGTTCCTGGGGGACGATGCGGTCGTCCCCTTCGACGCCATCGAATTCAATGAGAACCTGCGGTGGATCGATGTACTCAGCGAACTCGCTTTCTTGGCGATGGACCTGGAGGATCGCGGCCGGCCCGATTTCGCCCGCCGGGTAGTCAACGGGTACCTGGAAATCACCGGCGATTATCCGGGTTTGCGCGTCTTGCCGTATTATCTGACCTACCGGGCGCTGGTGCGGGCCAAGGTGGCCGGCATCCGCTTGGAGCAGGAGGGGCTCGGCCCATCGGAATCTGAGCGTCTCCAGCGGCAGCGCCGCAGCTATTTGGAACTGGCCGAGCGTTACACCTCGCCCGCCCCCCCGAAAGTGATTGTCATGCACGGGGTTGCCGGCAGCGGAAAGACGGTCGCGTCGGCTCGGCTGGTCGAGGCGATGGGGGCCATCCGGCTTCGGTCGGATGTGGAACGCAAACGGCTGTTCGGATTGGACCGGTTGGCTCGGAGCGGTTCCGAACTCAACCAGGCCCTGTACGCGCCCGAGGTCACCGACCGGTGCTACGCCCGGCTGGCGGAACTGGCGGAAACGGTGGTGCGCGCCGGCTTTACGGCCCTTGTCGATGCCGCCTTCCTGACCCGCGGGCAACGCCGCCTCTTGGCGAGTACGGCGGACCGCTTGCAAGTCCCTTTCCTGATCGTCCATTGCGACGCCGAGGAACCCATCCTCCGCCGTCGCGTATGCCAGCGGAACGCCGAGGGCGCCGATCCTTCCGAGGCGGGTCTCGACGTCCTCCGCGACCAGCGCCAGCGGCGCCAGCCGCTCAGCGAGGCAGAAGCCCGGGCGGCGGTGCCCGTCGACACCACGGACCACCATTGGCAAGAGGAGTTCGTGCGAACCGTAAGCGAGAAAATGGGGGAGCCCGTCGAAACATGATCGCCGAATCGTTTCCGGCCGCGGCGACATATTGGCGGGCATCGCGACATCCGGTGACCGTCCTGCTCCGCAAAGCCGGTTCGGTTGCCCGGAAAACGCCGTTTTTTTTCCGGAACGCGCGGCACGCGGCTTGCAACAAGGGAAGGGAGGGGGCAACGGCAGCGTGCCGTTGCCCGATGAGGACTCCACGGTACACAGGAGATATGCCATGCCTCTCACAGCCGAGAAGACGATGGAACACCTTGGCGAAACCCGCGGAAGCGAGAATCACGTCCACGACCTCATTCAAACGTTGGGCCGCTGCCTGACCGGGCTGTGGCGGTACGATCAGTACATCGCCAACGCGGACGGCAAACCCGAACTGCAGGCGTTCTGGCGCGAGTTCAAGCAGCGCGAGCACGAGAGCGTCGGGCGGATGAAGGAATTGCTCGCAGCGGAACTGCAAGAGGAATGCCGTTCCTGCTAGACGGTTCCGGCTCCGCGTCCCGAGAACCGGGAGCGGGTCGGAGCAGCGAAAACGCCCGGGCGCGATTGCGAACGGGCGCCTACCCGACCGGGCCGGGAGGGCCAGGTCGGGTTTTTTTCTTGGCCGTTCGCCAGTGGCGATGCCCGTCGCCAGCGGCGACGTTGCGGGACGCCGTTCTCAAACGCCGGCGTCCCACGCCCCCGCCGCGATACGGCGTCTATTGCCACAGCGGCTGAAGATCCTTGGGCATGTTGCTCTTCACGTCCTCGATTTCACCCGCCGTGACGTGGTTCTGCAGCACCTTGAAGACCGCCCGCGTCACCTCCTCCGGATCGCCGTCGACGCCGGTGACCAGGTTCTCGCTGATCCGATTCAGAAAGGACGGCAAGTCGCGTTCGGTGCTGGGCGTCTTGCTGGGATTCCACCCCTCGTAGTAGAAGCCGCGGATCAGCAGGGGCAACTGGGCGCCAAGATCCGTGGCCTCCTCGACCGTCATGCGGTCGCGCAGTGCGATCAGCACCGCCCGGAGCATCCGGTACAGTTGCCGCGGATCATCTCGGTGCAGTTCGTCGTTCAGCTCCTTCAACCAGTCCATCGTCACTTGCAGCGTATTCTGGAATGCGGAAATCTCGGTCCAGTTCATGAAATCCTCCTGGGGAACGTCGTGATGGTTCGGTGGTAACGACATCGACGGAGACACGACCGACCGGGCCCGCGCCGGTCGGTAGCTCGCGTCAACGTGACCTCTGTGCAACTCCTGCGCCGTTCCTTT
>SLEY01000604.1 GCA_007124535.1 Planctomycetaceae bacterium | reverse complement strand
CGCGGCATCGGAAGCGGAGCCGGTGGTGACCGAACCGGCGCGCAATACCCCGGTGGTCCACGAGTGCGACGTGTGTGTGGTGGGCGGCAGCTGTACGGGCGTGTTCGCAGCCGTGGCCGCCGCGCGACTCGGCGCCAAAGTGGCCCTGATCGAATTGAACGGCTTCTTCGGGGGTGTGGCGACCGCCAGCCTGGTCAACCGCTGGCATTCCTTGAAAGATCTCCCCCGCGAGCACCAGATCATCGGCGGCTTGACCGAAGAGGTGTTGGATCGTTTGCGACAGCGGGACGGGGTGCGGGCACACCGCTCCGATTTCGATCTGAATCCGGAACTGCTGAAGCTGGAACTGGATCGGCTGGTGGTCGAAGCGGGCATTCGTCCTTTTTTGCATGCGATGTTCGTCGCCCCCGCTTGCGAAGATGGCCGGATGACGGCGGCGATTATCGAGGACAAATCGGGCCGGCGAGCGATCCGGGCCAGCCAGTTTATCGACGCCACCGGCGATGCCGATGTGGTGGAACGAATGGGCTTGGCGGTGTACACGCGGGACCAGGTCCAACCGCCGACCTGTACCTGCATCCTGCGGGGACTGGACGCCATTGCCCGCGAGCACGCCGGTTTCAACATCAACCGGGTCATTTTCGATACGCAATACGAGCAAGCGATTCGCGAAGGCTTTTCCTGGTCGGCCCGGGTCCCCGGGGCGGAAGACCATCGGATGCTGTCCGGAACGCGAGTCTTCGGGGCCGATTGCAGCGATGCCGACCAATTGACTCAAGCCACGCTCGAAGGGCGGCGGCAGGTCGAATCGATTTGCGAACTGCTGCGAGAACACTTCCTGAACGGCCACGGCGTGCCCCTGGCCTGGCTGCCCGCAAAGATCGGTATCCGCGAGACTCGCCACGCCCGCTGCCGCCACACGCTGACCGCCGACGAGCTGCTCCGCGGGCACCGGTTCGCCGATGCCATCGGCAATGGCACCTACCCGATCGATGTGCACCGGGCGGATCGCAGTGGGATCACCTGGGGGCACCTGCCCCGGGACGTGCCGTTCTATCAGATCCCCTTCTCGTCCCTGGTGCCGCAAGACACGGTGAATGTGCTGATCGCCGGGCGGAGTATCGACGCGGATGAAGGGGCGTTCGGTGCGGCGCGGGTCATGGTGAACTGCAACCAGATGGGCCAGGCGGCCGGTGTGGCCGCCTGGCTGGCCCTGGACGCCGGAATCGATGTGGGCGCCGTGGATCCCCGGCAGCTGCGAACGACCCTCCAAGAGCAAGGCGCCGTCATTTTGTGAGTTCCCGAGTTCCGCGAAAGCGAGCGTGGCCAACCAGGGGCATTGGGGCAGTGGCGTCGTGTTCATCGGCGCCTCCCTGAGCCCCAAACCCGCACCTGAACCCCGGCCGAAATTCAGGCTGCTCTTGCTAACACCTGCACTTTAGGACATTGATTTTTGGCTTTTGGCGTCACAAACAGATACGGAACAGGCTTTCGGCGAGGGCTCGGAATTTCTTTGAGTCAGGGGGGGCACCCAGAACGGAAGATAATTCATTTTCCAAGCATTGATGAGCAATCCAGCGCCGGCGGTCGGCGTGCGAGGGTCGGCGGTTCGGGTTGTCCCAGGAACGCTCGCTCCGGTCGCTGAGCGTCGCCTGTGGCTGCTCCCAGGCACACCATTCGACCAGGGTAAATATCCATTGGTTCAGATTCCAGCAGGCGACCCATCGATCCTCGTCTCGCAACAACACCACGCGGATCACCCCACCCACCAAACGCGAGGTAGCTACGAGAATCGGCAGACGAAATGCGATCCGGCAGTCCATCGCGCTTTGCAGGATCGCGACAAGGCTTGCAAACAACCCGACCAGGGGAAATCGGGCACGCTCGGTTTTCTTCTCTCCGGTTTTCTTTGATATAACCGACTTCGCCGGTCGTAGCGAGAAGGCGGACGTCGGGTCTTGGACGGGGTTGCGGGCGCCGAGGGGATCGTTTAGACTTAGCCATCCGTGGCTCTCCTTATGTTTGAGATTGGTAAGGTACCCAAGCATTTCGGAGAGCCACCCTTTGAATCAATAGCAATTTCGGTTACTCCCGACCAGCGTTGCCGTGAAGACATCCGGGATCCTGTTCCTCCTTTGTGCGTGGACAACATCCACTGCGGTTGCCGCAGAAGACGCCGTGTCGGCGGAGCCGCCGGGCGGGGCGCTGCGGCAGTCCTCCTTTGGTTTGCTGACCGACTATTTCCACTGGACCGAAGGGGGCGTCCTTTCGCGAGGCGCCGTGTCGCTGCGCGACTTCGAGTGGACGCGCCGGTACCCGTGGATCGGCGACTTCGAGTACGAGGCCCTGCTGCAAACCAAGGAAAACCTCCGCGTCGAGAAGGGGACCAGGGAGCGGTACCGGATCGAATACGTGCCCCGGTATACGCTCGAGATGAAGGCGGCCCACGTGGCCAGGCTTCGCGAACTGCCCTGGGTCATGCCGACCCCCAGCGCCGACGAAAACCTGGTGCTGGGCCAATCGCACGGCTGGCCGGAGGGCGAGGAGATTCCCGGCTGGCCCTACGACGACTACGGCGACCCGGCGGTCCCGCCGCAGGACATCTTCGGCTACATGATCACCGATCCGGAGGTTGACGGGCCGAAGGTCAAGGTCGTGCTCGTCGACGGCAACCACGCCAGCGAGATGCACGGCAGTTGGGGCCTGCACGCGATGGTCGACTTTCTGGCCAGCGAGGATCCCCGCGCAGCAACATTGCGTCGCAAGGCGGTGTTCTTCGTGTACCCGATGGTCGATCCCGACGGCCGGTATCACCAGTCGCGAATCCGCACCATGCCGGCGCAGTCACGCTACCCGATCCGGGGCAATCCGCAGATGTACGCCGCCTGGGCGGCGGAACCGGACCGCTGGCGGCCGGTGGCGGGGCGACCCGATCACAACCGCATTTGGAACACCCGGGGCGCGTTCGCCACCATCGACGTGCACGCCGACTTCCAGCTTCGCGGCGAGGGCCAGCGGATTCAGGGCGTCGATGATCCGTATCTGCGCTACGTGGTGGGGTCGTTCAACATCGGTAACAACATCGCCACGCTCAAGGGCGACAGGATGGAGGGCGCGGACAGGCAGCAGCGGCTTGAGGCGATGCTCAGACTCAACGGTCGCGCGCGCTGGCCCTATCCCGGTGGCGGGACGGGGCAGGACGGCCGTGACGCGCTGTTCATCGACTGGTACTTCCCGACGCTGGACGAGATGGAGGCGCAGTGGCGCGCGGCAAGGGGGAATCACGGGAATCTTGAGGGCCGAGCGTCAGAGCGCCGTTAGACGTTAAACCGAACTTTTTTCTTCTGGCAGGCGTTTATTTGGCATCAGAGCCGAGAAAACACCGGGATTTGACCATTCTGCCAGCTTGTTCTCGATGCGGTTCTGCCGATTGAGCAGCCAGTCCATGGCCTTGTACATCTCCAAATCCCCGAGGTCCTCCAAGCCCAGTTCGCCGGCCAGAGAATGCTCGGCGGTTTCCGGTTGCAGGCCGATCAGGTTGGCAAGCTTGG
>SLEY01000684.1 GCA_007124535.1 Planctomycetaceae bacterium | reverse complement strand
GGCGTTGCAGACGATGCGCAGTTTTACGGGCGTGATGCCGGGCGAGCGGCGGGGTTGTTTGGGCTGTCACGAATCGCACAGCCGGACGCCGGCCTCGTTTGCCGAGTTGCCGCGGGCGTTGCTCCAGCCGCCGCGGGCGATCGAGCCGCCGCCTTGGGGCGACGCGTCGGTCAGTTTCCCGCGGTTCGTCCAGCCGGTGCTGGACCGCGACTGCGGCCAATGTCATCAGGGCGAGGGGGAAGCCCGCGAGATATTGGACCTGACCGATCGGCCGGGATTCCTGATCTTCTCCGAGCCCTACATGCACCTGACCGGCCGACCGACCTGGAATCGGCCGTATGAGCCGCCCGAGAATCCGCCGCCCGGATTCGGCTACGCGGACATGCTGCATGTGGAAGGCTACTATGAAACCGACCCGGTGGCCTATCAGACCGCACCGCCGATGACGGCCCTTTCCTATCGCAGCCGGCTGATCGATCTGGTGTCGGGAGGCGAGCACCACGGGGTCCAGCTGGATCCGGTCAGTTTACGGAAGCTGATCGCCTGGATCGACACGATGGCCCCCTACCGGGGCGCGGAGGAGGTGCGTGAGATCGACGATCCCGATTTCCAGGGGATCGACTGGCTCTCGATCCGCCCGCGGGTCAAGACGGCCCCCACGATCATCCGCCCCGGACCGGTGGATTGAGAGTCGATATGCAGTGATATCGTTTCGGAGCACAAGTTCGAGCCGCGCCGGCCAAGTCATTTTGTGTTAGAACGGACCGAAGGAGTGAGCTTTGTTCTTACGTACGAGGAGTCCGCTGTCATGACTCGGAAACTGGGGATGATGGGGAAGGCGGCCGCGGTTGTGGCGTGCGGGTTGATGTGGGCCGCCGGCGGGCAAACCGGTGGGGCGGAGACGCCTGGCGGGACCGGCACGGAACTTGCCGTAGCGATCGGTGACCGTCCGGAAACGCTCGGACCGGTTCGGCGGGTGGCCGACGAACTGGTGCAGCATCTGGGTCAAGTCCCTACCCAGCAGTTGCACCATCTGGCCACGGAGATCGATGTGCCGGTCCAGGAAGCTCGCTTCGTCCGTCTGAACATCCAACGCACGCTGGGCAATAGCCAGCCGTGCATCGACGAGTTGGAGATCTATGGTCCGGAGGGCGAGGTGAACTTGGCGTTGGCCGAGCGCGGCGCGATCCCCAGTGCGTGTTCGGTTATCGAGGGGTATCCGATCCATGCCATCGAGCATCTGAACAACGGCCGCTATGGCAATTCGCACAGCTGGATCGCCGGCACGTCGGGCAGTGCCTGGGCGCAGATCGAGTTGCCCGAGCCGGCGGAGATCGGGCGGGTGGTCATCTCGCGCGATCGGGACGGCCAGTATCGGGACCGGATCCCCCTGGTCGTGGAAGTCCTGCTCTCGTCGGACGGTCGAACGTGGGAGTCGGCCGTCACGTACGACCGGGCGGCGGCGGGCGGCTTTCCCCAACGGCGGAATCCGCTGGCCGCCTACGACCTGCGCCCCTTCCTGCCCGTCGAGCGTCTGCAGCGGCAGGATTGGCAGGGGGTGGTGGAATACGCGTTCTTTCGGGAGCGGGCGACGTGGAGCCAGATCCCGGCCGACGACCATCTTTCACCCTTGGTCACCGATCGGCCAGCCCAACCCGGGGGCCCGCCCTACTGGGCCCGCCTGGCACGACTCGATCCCTGGGAACGGGTGCTGGTGCTGTTCGAGGAACTGATCGAACGGGTGGAACGCGACGGACTTGACGTGAAAACCGAACGGGAACAGCTGCTCCAACTGCGTGCGGCTGCGGCGGAAGCGGGCAGTGCCGGCGACGAACTGTATGTGAAGGCCCGCTGGGCCAAACGGCAGCTGTTCTTCCGGGACCCGCAATTGGCCAACCTGGATCGCGTGCTGTTCGCCAAACGGCATCCGTTGCTGGAATCGCATAATTACAGCGAGCACCTGGATGGCTACATGGAGCCGGGCGGGGGGATCTATGTGCTGCACCTGCCGCGGGACCAGCACGGCCGCCTGACGCCCGAGGAAGCCACCCTGGAACGTTTGTTCGACGGCAGCCGCGGGATCGTCCGCGATCCGGTGATCGATTACGACGCGGCTCGCGTCTTCTTCGCCTATCGCCCGGACGAACCGCGGGTCGAAGGCTGGAGTTCCTACTGGCACATGTACTCGATGGCCGACGGCGGCAGCGACCTGCGGAAACTGACCGACGGACCGTTTCATGATTTCGATCCCGTGGTCCTGCCCGACGGCGACCTGGCGTTCCACACCACGCGATGCAAGGTCCGCTTCCTCTGCTGGCGTCCCCAGGCCTACGTGCTGTATCGCATGGACCGCGACGGCGGGCAGATCCGGCGGCTGTCGTTCGCCAATCTCAGCGAATGGAAGCCCTCGATCATGCAGGACGGACGGATCCTCTGGACACGCTCCGAATATCTGGACAAAGGCGCCGATTTCGGACATACCCTCTGGGCCATCCGACCCGATGGGACCCATCCGGAATTGATCTTCGGCAATAACACGCCCAACTGCTATAGCCAGGCCCACGAGCTGCCGGGCTCCGGCGAGATCGTCTGTACGTTGATGTCGCACGGCGATCACCAGGGCCCGATCGCTCTGATCGATCGTAGCTATGGACCCTTCGATACCCGGGCGATTACCAATATCACGCCGGACACGCGGCCGCATTACCAGATGAGCCGTTCGCATGTGAATACCTTCCGGGACCCGCATCCCGTCTCGGAGCACCATTTCCTGGTGGCTCACAATCCGGACGATCAACACAACTGGGGGATCTATCTGCTGGATCGGTTTGGCAATCGCGAGCTGCTCTATGTCGATCCTTTGATCAGCAGCAAGCGTCCGACGCTGTTTCGCAGCCGTCCGCGTCCGCCGGTGGTGGCCAGTTCGCTGGATCCCGAGTTGGCGGCGGCGGGGTTGGGCCAGTTCACGGTCCAGAACGTCTATGCGGGGCTGGGCGGTACGGTTGCCGCAGGCCGGGTCCGTTATCTGCGGGTGGCGGAGGAGCTGCCGCCAGCTTTGGAACCCCTGCCCTGCGGCCAGTACCAGGACGATCATCCGCCGTTCCAGGATTTCTATGCGGCGCCCGTGCATCATGTCCGCGGTCCGGCAATGAGTTTTCTGACCCGTACGGAGAACGCGCCGCTGACCGGTCTGCGAACCGGCCACAATTGGCCGAGTCGGGTGGAGGAGCAGGCGCCGGGGCTGTACCAGGTGACCGAGGTTTCGGGGTGGCCCAGCTACGTGGCCAAAACGTCGCACGGGCTGGCGCCGGTGGCGGAAGATGGCTCGGCCAATTTTCTCGCACCAGCCGGCCGCGTGCTGTATTTCCAACTGCTGGACGAACAGTTCAACGAGATCCAGCGAATGCGGAGCGTGATCCAGTTGCAGCCGGGTGAGAAGCGGAGCTGTGTCGGTTGTCATGAGGATCGGCATGGCTCGCCGATGGCCAGCGGTTTGTCGCTGGCCATGTTGCGCCCGGCCGATCGGCTGGAACCGCCGCCCTGGGGCGCCGTGC
>SLEY01000640.1 GCA_007124535.1 Planctomycetaceae bacterium | reverse complement strand
ATTCGATCATTCGGCCGCCCTCCACAACGGCCAGTTCGTGGGCCTGGCGCTGGACGAAGACAACCAGCCCGAGCAGACCGAAGCGCGGATCGAAATGTGGGTCGCCCAACTGAAAGCCGAATTGGGAGCGGAAGCTTCTTAGCTGGTCGTTCCCGCACGCAACCGCGCAAACGCATCGTTCCCACGCTCCCGCGTGGGAACGCAAAGGCCAGACGCGCCCGCGTACCAAGAAACGCAGGAGGCAGGAGGCAGGGGTCAGGGGTGTGCTGCCGCTTGCCATCAACCGCGACCGGCTGCAAGTCGTCTTGGCGGACGAGGACAATGCGCTGGCCGTGCCCCAGCTGGAAGTCCGAGTTGGGATGCCAGTCCAGGTGCTGCGGGCCAAGGACCCGCAGTCGGTCGCCACCTTCATTCGACGCTACTATCCGCAAACCGGCTCCGACGTCGCCGGCACTCCGCTGGGGTTGTTCGAAGAGATTGTCCAGCGAGCCATCTTGTGCCGTTCGAGCGACATTCACTTGGATCCGGAACCGGACGGCGGTCGGGTACGGCTGCGGATCGACGGGATGCTGCGGGTGGATCGTCAGCTGCCGCTCGCGTCTCTGGGCGAGTTGGTTTCCGCGATCAAGGTGGCAGCTCGGCTGGACATTTCCGAGCGGCGGGTGCCGCAGGACGGCCAGGTGACCTTGCGTGTGGCGGCGGACGAGATCTCGATGCGGGTGGCTACCGTACCCACGATTCGCGGCGAGAAGATGACATTGCGGATCCTGCCCACCGAATCGCTGGTCGCCGAACTGTCCGCCTTGGATGCATTGGGAATCAGCGAAGGGCATCACCAGATGCTGCTGTCCACCTTGGACCAGGCGCACGGGATCCTGCTGCTGTCCGGGCCGACGGGCAGCGGCAAGACCACGACCTTGTACGCCGCATTGCGGCACTTGCGACGTCCGGGGACCCGTCACATTTTGAGCATTGAGGATCCGGTCGAGATTCCGCTGGAAGGCATCAACCAGGTGCACGTGGATGCGGAACGGGTCCGTTTCAACGGCGCGTTGCGGAGCGCTCTGCGGCACGATCCGGACATCATCATGATCGGTGAGATCCGGGACGCCGAAACGGCCGATATCGCGGTCAAGAGCGCGCTGACCGGGCACCTGGTCCTGTCGACGCTGCATGCCAACGATTCGGCCAGCGTGGTGAAGCGGCTGTTGAACCTGGGCGTCCTCCTTTTCCGGCAACCGTCGCGGTCGCAACAGAAGCTCAGTCGGTAGCAGCAATCCAGGGGCAGCTTATCCGGACCGCCTCGCGGCTTGCGCCGGTAATTCGCAACGTGCAGCCGACCACCGCACCCGCACCCCCTCTGCCGAGTCTTCTCGGCCAACTTCTTATCCACCAAAAGCAAAAACAGCCAAAAGCTGACACCGGTGGGCAAACGATGGTCCATGGGAAGTACTCCAGGTTTTTAGGCAAAGAACAACATGGAGTACCCCCCTCGAAGACTTCGATCCAGCGATCAAGCTCTTCGAGGGGATTTTTTGTACCATCAAAGAAATTGATCAGAATTTGCCGATTATCCGGCGTTTATCTTGATCACGCTCAATCGTTGAAGAGATTTACAGGGATCGCAAGCGAGAACGACCGGCGGAACCCGACGACGCGGCGCTCTTGGTGACCGCATGCCTCGCGGGGACATCTTGACGTAGCGGAGGTCAGATTGGCATGGTGACGAGGAGGGTCGCGGCCGTCGCAAAGGCTGCCGGAGGGCCGCCTGCTGCGCCGGGTTGCTGCTCCACGCGTTTTTTCTTCTGGACAACCCGCGCTGGCGCGCCATTTGCTGTCGTGCACGGCAGGGACGGTGCTAAGTCTTCTTCCGGGGAAGCGCGCTGGCCCGGCGTCGCGATCCGCCCGCCGCGGCTCGTTGGCACGGGAGACTCGGGGAAATTCCCTAGCGCTTCCAGAAAACCCCCCAATCAGGTCGAACGGCGGAACGTCCGGCTTCCGCCGATCGCTGAAACAACCCCGAAACAGGAGTCCAATGATGTTACCGTGGCAATTCGACAGTCCACGCGGAAGAAGACGATCTGGTGACCCAACCCATCGGCGACGCCGGCGCGCGCGGCCATTGGGCTGATCGGCATTGCGAATCCGGAGACAGATGAAGACCAGGAACCTTGAACCGGCCCGGAATGAATCATTCAATGCGATACACCTATGGGCGGGCCTTGTTCTGGGTAGGACTCTATGTGCTGCTCAGCGCCGTTCCGTTGGGGATTGCCCTGGCGGGGACCGTGCCCGAGGCCCGCGCCTTCTGGATCGAGTTTGGCGTGGCGCTGGGCTTCATCGCCTTGGCCATGTTCGGGCTGCAATTGCTGTTTTCGGGGCGGTTCGCCTGGATCGCCCCCACGTTTGGTATGGACAATCTGCTCCACTACCACCGGGAGACCGGGATTGTCGCGATGGTGTTTGCCCTTGCCCACCCGGTGATCCTGATGTTGGCCGAGCCGGAATTCCTCGCCTACCTCGACCCGACCGTCAATTTCCTCCGTGCGCTGTTCCTGAGCCTGGTGACGGTGGCCATCCTGCTGATCATCGCATCCAGTCTCTGCCGGCTTTCCTTCAAGCTGAACTACGAGTGGTGGCGGCTGCTCCACGGGGCGTTGAGCTTGTTCATTGTTTTGGTGGGGATCGGGCATTCGGTGCAGGTGTCGCATTATCTGGAGCCGCTGTGGAAGCAAGGGGCGATTGTGCTCGTGATGGGCGCTGCCATGTACTTGGTGTTCCATACGCGCATCGTCAGGCCCTGGCTCAGCAGGAAGAAGCCGTATCGGCTTACCGGCATCAAAGAGGAGATCCCCCGACGGTGGACGATGACTGTCGAGGCGCAAGACTTCAAGCGGATGGAGTTCGTACCGGGGCAGTTCGCCTGGATCACCGTGGGCGACACGCCCTTCTCGCTCCAGCAGCATCCGTTTTCCTTTGCTTCCAGCGCGCGGGAGCGCACGATCCGCTTTACCACCAAGGAAGTGGGCGATTTCACGGAGAGTTGGAAACACATGAAACCGGGGATGAAGGTCTTTTTGGAGGGACCCTTCGGATCCTTCACCCCGAAACCCGACAGCCACCTGTTCCTGGTCATGGGAGGCATTGGCGTCACGCCGGCGATGAGCATGCTGCGCACTCTCCGCGACGACCAGGACTCGCGACACGCCATCCTGCTCTATGCGAACGTTACCGCCGGCGACATCTTATTCCGCGAGGAACTGGAGGAACTCCGCAAGACCCTCCATCTGGACGTGGTGTACCTTCTGGAAGATCCCCCCGACGACTGGGATGGGGAAACGGGGCGGGTGACGCAGGAACTGCTGGAGAAGTACCTTCCCACAAAGAGTGGCGAGTATACCTATTTCACTTGCGGCCCCGAGCCGATGATGGACGTGGTGGAAATAAGCCTCCGGAACCTGGGAATCGATTGGCGACGGATTTACACCGAAAGGTTTGAGATCGTGTAGCCATGGACAAGCATGTGAAACTGCTGTATCTGATGATTCGCCGAGT
>SLEY01000441.1 GCA_007124535.1 Planctomycetaceae bacterium | reverse complement strand
GCCTCCTTCAAGAAGAGTGATCGTTGCCGGTTAACGGCTTGCGCCCACTTGGTTATTGACGCTCCGGCCGCCGCCCCGGATGTACGACTGGATGTTGTCAACGGTCGTTTCCAGGATTCGCGAAACGGCCTCGCGGGTATTGAACGCGCTGTGAGGCGTAACGACCACGTTGCGGAGCCGGATCAACACGTGATCGGCCAATAGCGACTCGAGATTGTGCGTCCGCTGATACACCGAGCGGAGCAATTCGGCCTCCTCGCGAATGACCGGCTCCTCGGGCAGCACATCCAATCCGGCCCCGCAGACCCTGCCCTCGGCCAGGGCACGGACCAACGCCTGGCTGTTGATGATGTCGCCCCGGGAGGTGTTCAAAATGATCGCACATGGCTTCATCTGCTCAAACTGCTCGTGCGAAAGCAAATGACGCGTTTTCGGGGTCGAGGGAACGTGCAGACTGATCACATCGGCGCGGCGAAGCAGTTCGTCCAAGGCGACGTACGTGAACTCCAACTCCGCGGCCGCCTCGGAATCGGGCTGCACATCGTAGGCGATGACCTCCATGCCGAAACCCCGCGCGATCCGGATCGTATGCCGGCCGATGTTGCCCGTGCCGATCACGCCAAACGTCTTGCCCTCCAGGTCGAACCCTTGCAGGCCGCGGGGTGAGAAGTCGCCTTTCCGCGTGCGGTCGATCGCTTGGTCCATCCTGTGGCTCAGCGTCAGCAGCAGGGCGAACACGTGTTCCGCCACCGTATTGTCGCCGTACGTCGGTACGTTGCTTACGACCACATCATGTTGCTCGCAATAGTCCAGGTCGATGTGGTCCACGCCGGTCGACCGGGTCGCAATCAACTTTAACCGCGGAAGTTGCTCCAGCACCTGGCGGTCCAGCCGGGAATAGAGGAACGTCGAAATCGCCTGGGTATCGGCATACTCGGTTGCGTTCTTCGCCGACAGCGGGTTGCTGAGCAACTCGACCTCGTGGTCCTGGCCCAATTCCTCGAAGGCCTGACGTTCCCAGTCCTCCAGTTCAAAAACCGTGATGTTCATCGATAGGAAATCCCTTCGAACTCAGGGGGTCATTTTTCCGTCCGCGCCACGCTCAGGACTTTTTCGACGTTTGCACGAAGGCGGCCGATACCAACTGCCGGGTTTTCCGGCTGCCACATTCGGGGCACTTCAGGTTGCGGCGCCGCTCGTGCTCCTCGAAACTTTCCTGTCGGGTGAACGTCGTGTCGCATTCTTTGCACTCGTAGTCGTAAAAAGGCATTTCAATCCTCCCGGCCTCGTCGGACCTGCGGTGTGTGATGAAACCGTCTCGCGTGGTTTCCGTCGGGGTGGTGAACGTGCAAACCTTGTACCAGACGATCTGCCCGCGAAATCAACCGCATTCGGGCGGTGAAGCCCACGGGATTTCCGTCAATTTCCGTCAGATTGTCGCACTCGGCCGCCAATCTGGCAGCGGTTGCCGCCCCGCGGCCACGCCCGATGCGTTCTCCACTTGCTTCAAGATGGCATCGCTTTTGCACTTCGTTCAGCCCGCATCCAGCCTCTGCCTCCGGGAATCACGGCTGGCCGCTCCCGACCCCGTGGCCATGCCCCGTTTTTACTCCATAATACCCCCTAAAGACCCCGTCTGCGGAGCTTGCCCTGGTCATCCACAACTTGCGATGGGGCATTTGCTCCACCAAGTTGCCGTCCAGGCTGGAAGAGAGGGATGTCGAAATCGCCGGGGGATTGGTAGGATCGGTCAGGCTGTTGGTCGGCGGAGGCCTGCAGAGCAACTCGAGGCCGTGTTGCGGACCCAATTTCGCGACGGCTTGGGGTTCCCCGTCCTCCATTTCGAAAATCGTGACGTTCATCAAGAGGGAATCCGTTCGGGATGCCACGGCGATCTGCTGCCATTTCGACCAGGTTCCCGATTGAGAGGGCCGGGGCGTGAAAATCGTGATGTTCACCAATACCTACCTGCCCCACGTTTCCGGGGTGGCTCATTCGGTGGAAACTTTCCGCGATGACCTGCGGACGCGGGGGCACGAGGTGCAGGTGGTTTGCCCAACCTTTGAGGGAGCCACCGAATCGACCGCGAGTGTCCTACGAGTTCCGGCGATCCAGAACTTCAACGGCAGCGATTTTTCAGTGCGGATTCCGTTGCCGGGGGCGATCAGCCGGCGCTTGCATGAGTTCGCTCCCGAGTTGATCCATGCGCATCATCCCTTTCTGCTGGGCGACGCAGCGCTGCGGGCGGCCCGCGAGTCGGGTCGGCCGCTGGTATTCACGCATCACACCCGGTACGAAAACTATACGCACTACGTCCCGGTAGACCAGGAGCGTTTTCGGCAGTTTGTTATTCGCCTGGGGACCGACTATGCCAACTTGTGCGATCAGGTCATTGCTCCGAGTGAGAGCCTGGCCGAGCTACTCCGCCGGCGCGGGGTCGAATCGCCCATTACGGTCATACCGACCGGCGTGGATCTGGCCCGGTTCGCCGGCGGCGAGAGGCGGAGGATACGCCAGGCGTTGGGCATCCCCCTGGGAAGCAAGGTGGTTGGCCATCTGGGGCGACTGGCCCCGGAGAAGAATCTCGATTATTTGGCGGATGCGATCGCCCGCTACCTTTGCCACGATCCGGGCGGCGAAAGCACCTGCCTCATGGTGGGGTCCGGGCCTGCAGAACGGACCATCGAAACCATCTTTGAGAAGTGGGGCGTCGCGGACCGCTTGTTCATGGCTGGCAAGCTTACCGGGCAGGAAGTGGTCGATGCCTATGCCGCCATGGACCTTTTTGCTTTCGCCAGCAAGAACGAAACGCAGGGCATGGTCTTGGCAGAGGCGATGGCGGCGGGCAAACCGGTGATTGCCCTGGATGCGCCGGGCGCCCGGGAGGTCGTTTATTCGGCCGAGGTGGGACGTTTGGTGGCCGCCGATGCCGATGCGGAGCGCTTTGCCGCGGCTCTGGCGGAATTCCCCTTGGCGGGAGCGGCCTACCACCGCCATGCCGAGGCCGCCCGGCAGGGAGCCCGCCGGTTCAGCCGCGAACGTTGCAGCCGCCGACTTGCCCGCGTGTATGAACAACTCGATCGGTACGCGCGGCCCGCGGTGGGCGACGAACAGCATACCGCCTGGGATTCGCTGCTCGCCCGCCTGCAGACCGAATGGGAGTTGCTCGCCGCCAAGACCCATGCCCTGATGGCCGCCGCCGAAAGAAAGCCGCGTTCCAAGCGGTGAAATAGGAGAGGTTCCGCGGCGAGTCCGACGCGGAGGCCCATCGCCGCCTGCGGTGGGTCAGCAAACGCGGGGAGGGGCCCAAATGAGGCGTCTTTCTCCCGCGTCAGAACCCGAACACCCCCATCAACCAAATCATCGCTGGCACCGTCACCACGCTGGCCAATGTGCTGACCAAAATGGCGCGGGAGACGAGCGGGACATCCCCCCCGTATTTCTCCACCACCACCGAACAAGTCACGGCCACAGGCATTGCCGAAATGATCACCAGAATCGTGCGGGTGCTCGCCGCCATCTGCAGCCCCACCCTTTCTCCCAGCCATAGGGCCAGCATAAGAGCGACCGGGGCGACGATCAGCCGAACCGCGGCGCTGATCATGACACGAGGGTTCCACGCCCCGCGGGGTCCGGCGTTGGCAAGCAACGAGCCCGTCACAATCATCGAGAGTGGCACCGTCACGTCGCCGAGGAAGGCCGCGGCCTGCACGAGGATGCTCAACACGGCCAGCGAGCCGCGGGCCTCGGTGATATCCAGCGTTTCCAGCGTCTGCGTCCACGGAAAGACCAGGGCAAGTGCGATGCCCAGAATCGTGGCCAGCAGGCCCGGGTTCGTTCCCGATATCGTAGTGATGCTTGCCGATTCGAAACGCCCGCGACGGCGATTGGAGATTGACCAGGTTTGCCTTCAGCCAGCTGAAGGTGTCGCGCCACGAGCCGACCATTTGCTCCAGACGGGCGCGAAGAATACGGCAGAAGAACTCATCGAGTTGTTCGCAGTCCCACCACCCGTCCACGTAGGATTCCCCCAGTCCCAGCGAACCTTGGGCCAGCACGCGAGTGAACATCGCCGTGTTGTGGACCTGGAGGTCCCACGGCCGCTGGTTCCCCACGCGAATGCCGGCGGAGGCGAGGAGTTGCTCGGCCCGGGCACGTGAGGCCCTGTTTGTCGATTCTCTCCACATGGCGGATCCCCCTCTCGATTGTTGCATTCAACCCGGAATCTGCTCTCGCCCGCCGCCCCTCCCGGGACGTTTCCCGTGGCCCTGGAAAGCAGGACGGCGCCGTCCCGGACGCGGGTAACGGCGCCGTCGTTGCGGAGTCCCTGGAGGTCACCTATTTCACTTCGATCTTCCGCGCCCGCTGACTCTCGGTTTCCTTCATCTCCACGTGGAGCACGCCGTCCTCCAGTTTGGCCTCGACCGAATTCGGATCGACGGAGTTGGGCAAACGGAAGGACCGCTGGACGCGGGTGAATTGGCGTTCTTGAAGGTGCGGGCGTCCTTTCTTCGCTTCCGCCGAACGCTCCGCTTCAATCGACAGCGTGTCGTCGCCCACCGAGATGTTGATCTCATCTCTCTTGAAACCGGGCATCTCGGCTTCCACGATCAGGTGCCCGTCCTCCTCGTGGATGTCGACGGGGTATCCTTCTCCCGCAGCTTCCAACGGCAGGTCCTCCAGCATCCGCTGCATCATCTGTTCGAACGTATCGAACGGTTCGCTCCGCCGCGTCAGGGGACGAGTTCGGAATAGAGTGGGTAAAGGCATGTTTGGCTCCTTTCGCACAATCCGGCAGGGTGTCCGTTCCGCGACGCCGCACGGGCCGGATGCCGCCCGCGTCGCGTTTCGTGGGATGGTCCACCGCGCGGGCCGGGGCGGCATCCAGGCCTGCCCCACAAGCTCCCCGCGCAGCAAGTTGTCTCTCAAACCGGGATAAGCAACTGCTCCCGCACATCCAAGACGCCCGGGGTACGCCAGGCGGTGTCGCGGGCCGCCCGCCGAGCCGCCAGATTCGCCACGGCACCCGTCAAGGTGACGATGCCATTGACCACGCCGACGTCAACGCTCTCGGCATCGATGAGCGAGTTGCGCTTCAGGGCGTCGACAATGTCCGTCGCAATGGCCTCATCAGTGTAATCGCGCGTCGGCACCACGGCCAACCGATTATCCACGCTGATCACCCCCGCCACGTCCGCTGCTACGCGTTCGGCGTGGGCCTTCTTCCAGAGGCTCTCGACGGTTCCCTCCAGGGTCACGACCCCGTCAAGCACACGGATCGAGATGCGGGTCGTGTCGATGTTCGGGTTCCAGCGGAGCGCCCGGTCGACATCCTTCCACAAATCGCTGTCGCTGGGCGTATACACGGGCGGCCAGCGGACCGTCAACTGGTCTTCGACCCGCTGCACGCCCGGCACGATTTCCGCATCCTCCACGGCCGCCGTCCTGGACCAATAACTTGGCACCGTCCCTCGCAGCACCACGGTCCCGTCGTGGACCTCCGCATCGACGGTCGCCGCATTGACGCGGTCATCCCACGCCAATTGGTTGACGACGTCTTGTTTGATTTCTTCTTCGATTCGAGGCATGATGGTCCTCCTCTTCCGTCTAGGAACTCTGCCAGATGATGACGATCCCGTCTTTTCCGTTTGAGGTTCGTTGTCGGTCGGGCAAGCACCGGCAACGGCCGGGTTGCCCCGATTTTTTTCTCTATTTGCAAACTGCATGCCAAACGCCCGGAGCCCGGCCGAAGCTTGCCATCCTTTCCGATGGATTGCGAAAACAACTTGTGTCACCGGGCCCCTGCGAGGGCACTTGGCATAAGGGCTCGCCGGCCGGTGCCGGCGCGGGCGGGCGTTGCGACAGGCCGTCGTGGCGACCGCGACGATCGGACGGGCGGCACGGCGTCACCCGGGTCCTTCCGGGACAGGCCGGTGGCCGGGGAGGAAATCGGCTCTCGTTCCAGAGCCTGCCGGTACGCGAAATGCAGGGATAAGGAAGGACAAGATGACCAAAGACATCCATCCGAACAAACTCAACCAACGCGATCGTCGCCGCATGGAAAACATCCGCGATCGATTGCGGTCACAAAACGTCGGCGAGGACGAAGCGACGCGATTGGCGATGGAACAGGTGGTGGACGAGTCGCTTTCCGGCAAAGGCGGAGGCGGACAGGCAGGCGGGGAGCCGCAGAAGCCGGTTCAACACGGCGGCGCCAGGCGAACGGGATCCCGCGCCCGCGAAAGCAAACGCAAGAAGGCCACCGATTGATTTCTGCCCCGGCCGTCCGACACGCTCACGACGCATCGCCCTTGCCGTTCCGGTCGCCGAGAATGTCCTCGACGTAGAGCATCTTGACGGATTGCAGAATCACCGCCATCAGGGGGATCGCCAAGACGAACCCCAGGAAACCGAGCAGGCTGCCGAAAAGAATTTGGCTGATCACGCCGAGAGCCGGCGGGATGCGTGCGGTCCGGTGGAAGACGATGGGCATGATCACGTTCGATTCCGCATTCTGGATCACCATGTACAGAATGAGCACATAGAGGGCTAACAACGGCGACTCGAGAAAGGCGACCAGAAAGATGGGTACCAACGCAATCAGGGGCCCCAGGTACGGTACGAACGTCATCATCCCGGTGATCAGAGACAGGATCAACGCCTGAGGCACTCCCAGCAAGGCCAGCATAATCCACGTGCTGATCGCCAGGACGACCATGGAGATCAGTTGCCCGAGCAACCACCGGCGAATCGTCGTCCCGATGCCCGCCAACACCTCCGCAGCACGCTCCCGGTAATCGAGGGGAACCAAACGGAGAAAACCGGTGGTGTACATTCCGGGGTTGTAAGCGATGAAGGCGGCGACCACCACGATGATCGCCACGCCGGTGACCGCCCCGATCGTGGTGGCGAAGATGCCGGCCACCCCGCGCCACATGGCCCCCAAGTTTGGCAACTGGTCTTCCAGGGTCGGGAACTGATCCACCAGGAAGTTTCCGCCGAGGTTCACTTGCAACCAGACGTGGATGTGCTCGGCCGCCCTTTCCAGCTGCAGAAGCAGCATCACACATTCCTCGGCGATGACGGGGAACACGAGGACGATTACCAGGACGAATAGCCCTGTCATTAGCACCAGGACGAGGGCAACCCCCAGCCAATGGGGCGCGGCCAGCAGTCGCTCGAGTTGCTGGCTGAAATAGTCCAGCAGCACGGCTAACAAGAGGCCGGCGAAGACCAGCAGGAGGATGTAGGCCGTTTGCTTCGCCAAGAGCGCCAAGACGACAACCGCCAAGACGGTGAGCGACTGGACCAGGCTTTTTCGGAAAACCTTCCCAGATCCTCCTTCCGAGTTATAGAGCCCCGGCTGCTTTATCGCCTCGCCTTCATGCTCGCGTTGGGTACCCATGCCGTTCCCTGCCATCGAGCAGAACCGATCGTCAGGTTGCCGACTTCTCTCCACAGGGCCCTCGGTTGGACAGGCGCTGCTCCAGGACGACGTTGATCTCCGAGCCGACCAGCAGCACCAGGCCGGCCACGTAAAACCAGAGCATCAGCACGATCATGGCGCCGAGGGCGCCGTAAGTCGCCTCGTAGTCGGCAAAGTGCATGATGTAGACGCGGAAGCCCAGCGATGCCAGCAATATGCCCGTGACACCGAACACCGCACCGGCCGTGAAGCACCGCCATGGCTGCTGCGCGTTGGGCGCCAAGTAATATATCAGGTCAAAGCCCAGCAGAAGGGCCACAACCATGGTGACCCAGCGCAAGATGGCGAAAACGGTGAGCAGGATCTGGTGGTACCCGAGGAACCCGGCAAGCCAGTCCTGTAAAATCCCCCCCAAGATGATCAAGGCAAAGACGCCGATCACCAGCCCGCCGAAGAGCAACGTCAACAGCAAAGCGGTCGACCTGGCCTTGATAAACGAGCGGGCCTCCTCCACGTTATAGGTGATGTTCAACTGCCGCATCACGGCGTACATGCCGGTGGAAGCGGCCCACAGGGTTCCGAGAAAGCCGACCGACAGCAACCCCCCCTGCCGCTGGGTGGCAATTCTCCGCACGGTATCTTCCAGCAGGTTCGCCGCCTCGGGGGGCAGCGCCCGGCTAAGCAGATTCATGATCTCCTGGTCCAGACCGGCGACGGGCAGATAGGGCAGCAACGTGAGCAGGAAGATCAGGGCGGGGAAAATGGCAAGCGTCAGGTAGAAGCCCAGAGCGGCCGCCCCGTTGAACACATTGTCTTCCCAAATCTGCTCGTTGAGGTCGCAGGCCAGTTGTTTCCAGGGCAGTTGGCGGATCGACATGATAATTGATTAAGAGTTCCTAACAAAACTGCTCACGGCTCGGCGCGGGTCTCTGACCCCGCCGAAACCGTCGACCGTAGGTCTCCCAGCCCAGTTTGGTTAGGGCCGCTAGGCTATTCGGCCAGATAACTCACCCCCCGCGCGAATGGCTCACCAGATCTTCAGTTTCCACCCCAACACGAATCCAAGGCCGAAGCTCCAGAGGGCCACAACTTCCGGTCGTTCTTTGGTGTACTGTTTGAACAGCGCGCATGCGGCTTCGCCGGCCGTCAACTCCTGGTCCGCTGCGATTTCGGCATAACGTTGTCCTTCGGCTTGCTCGGTGCCTGGCTGCGACATGTCAAGTGACTCCTCTTTTCATCAAGTTTGTGGGGATCGTTGGCGTTCGCTCCGCTCGTGCGACGGATGCGAAAGGGTCGTCTTGAGCCAATCGAGGTTGTTTCGGAACTCGGTCGTGCTGCGGTCGAAAGTGGCGAGCGCTTTGCGGGTGAGTTGCCATCCCAGCAGGACGGCCCCGGCGGCCAGCAGCAGTGCGAGGACGCCGGCGGTGAACAGTGACAAGGTCACCGACCAACCGGCCCATTGGTTCAGCAGGGCTGCCACCGCCAGCAGCAGGGCGACGATGCCTGCGAACGCGGCGACGACGCCGCCGCCGATCAAAATGGCCGGGGGAGCGAGGGCTCCGAAGCCGTCGCGGGCGTCGACTTTGAACAATTCGGCCTGTAACTCCATCAGATCCAGGAGGCGACGAAACGTGCTCCCGTCGACTCCCGCCGATTTGTCCCGTCCGTCTTGTGATGCGTTTCGGTTCATGTTCGTTTCACCCACCATCCCACAGCCGAACCGAGCGCGAACGCAGCAGCGAGCGAGGCGACGGGATGGGCTGCGATAAAGTTGCCTGCCCGGCTGGCGGCCTGCTCCGACAGATCCTGCCAATCCGTTTCCGCAACGGGGCCGCATGGCCGACCTTTTCCTTCCGCCGGTCCCGGAGCGTCCCATGGGTTCCTGAGCCGATTGATCATGAATTGCTATTCCCTTATGTCGGCCGGGCCGGTCTCTCGTGCCGCCATTTCGCCCGCTTTCTGCCCAAGAAAGGCCAGGGCGCTTCTTAGCGCTGTCTGGGAAATCATGCGGAGCGCCCTGCTCGCAATCCCGCGGCGCTTGTGCGGGGGCGGATTCGCCTCGACCACCAATTTGTTCTTCCTCGCCAGTTCCAACAGGGTGTCCACATCAGGGCTTTCCAATTCCACGCGGGAAGGCACGACCAGATAGCCGATCGCCGCGGCCAGCCCCACACAAGCCCACGGATAACGTCTCACATACGTGTGCCAATCGGTGAACTCCTTGGCCGTGTCCACCGCCTCTCCAAGGTCGTGATCCAACTGGCCGCGAAGGTCGTGCATCCGGTGCTGGATGCGCTCGGCAACGCTGTTCATCGTCCGTCCCTCCCGATGATCAGGAGCCGGGTTTCGCGACCGAATTCCGCAGCGCGTTCGACACCGCGTCGAGCACGCGTTTGGTCATGGCCGCCTCTTGCTGACGCGACCGGTCGTGCAACAAGATGGCCCCCAGAAAACCGACGCCCACACCGACGCCGAACGCAGTCAGCGCCGAAGGCAGCAGGTGTTCGCCAATCACGCGACCCGTTTCCCGGTTGACGTCTCGTGTGCTTTGTCGAATGGTTGACATGACCTTCACTCCTGGTTTGTTGTCCATTGCCACTTTGGCCCGCACTCTCGTTGCCCGAGATCGGGGGCTACTTGGAACCCGTGAGCAGGCCGATGACCACGCCCGTGATCAGCCCGGCGCCGAAGCACACCGCCAGGGATTCGACGGGCCGACTCCGGACCACCTGCTCCGTCTGCACGTAACCCGCCCGCGCGGATTCCGTCGCCCGGTTCGCCATTTCCTGGGCACTCTCACGCGTGCGGCCGGCCGCACTGACGACCGCCTCTTTGGTTTGTTCCACCACGGACGCTCCGTCCGCGGCGGCCTTCTGGAGATAGGTTTCGATCTCGTCACGCGTTTCGCCGGTCCGCCGCTGAAGCAACCCGACAAGCTGATCCACGTTGCCCCGAGCCTCTTCCAACTCGTCCTCGGCAACCTGTCCCCAACGCTCGCGCAGCTTCCCCTTGATCTGGTTCCAGGAGCCTTGAATCACCTGTTGATTGACCGCCATTTCATGACCCTTTCGGAGGGATAAGCCCAAAAAACTTCCAACGTCCAAACACGCGTTCCCGCTCGGTCAGAAACCGGGCCGGACACGCAGGCCCTTGTTCTGACCGAGCCTGGTTCCCGGCAGGAGCAACTTGCGTGCCAGTCGATGACGCGTCTGCGTCGGCCGGGTGGTTGCCGGGCGGCGCTCGTCCGGCAGCCGGCGGCTGAATCACCCCGACGTCTCACGCCAAAAGGTGGCTTGCAAGAAGTTCAGCAGGGCGTCATGAAAGGCCTCGCCGTCGTCCATATAGGGCGCGTGCCCCGCCCCGGCAAGGACGACCTTTTTCGCCCGGGCAAGTCGCTCGATCAGCGCGTCGGCATACTGCGGTGGCACCAGATCGTCCTCGGAACCCCAGAGGGCCAGCAGTGGAACGCGGCAGTCGGACAACCGGTCCAGCCAAATCGGGATGTCGACGGGGGCGACGGCCACAAAGGCCGCCAGCCGTTCTGACGAATTGGCCAGCAGCGGCAGGCTCACCTTCCCGCTCAGCGAAGGCGAAACGATCGCCGCGCGGCGAGGAACCGCCAGTTGGTCCAGCACTTCGGCAAGCCAGGTCTTCTCGGCGATCGGGGCGTCGGGCGATTGGCCGTTGCCCGGCAGGTCCAGTGCCAGGACGTGGAACGCCGCCCTCGCCAGCCGTTGGATGGTACCGATTTCGCGCCACGTTTCCGCGGTGAACGATGACCCGTGCAGGAGCACCACCGCCGCCTGTTGCCCGGCGCCGGCTTCCAGGTAATGAACTCGGCCTTCGGGTCGTTCGAGAAACTGCGATTCGATCTGCATGTCAGGATATCTCCGGGTAATCGTCCTCGTGCTCTCGGCCGGCGCCGTCCAGCATTTCAACTTGCTGCAGGCCTGTCCTTTCCTTGCCGGAGGCCTCCAGCATTTCTGGGAAAGCGTCCGCCGTGTCCCGCGGCGCCCGCGGCGCCACGACAATCCGTCGCTACGGGTGCGACTGTCGGTCGGCCCCGACTGCGGCCGGTAGTCTGGCCAAACCGGCGTCGCCCCGCACGACCGAGCGGCCGCTCGCCCGAAACGCCGGTTTGTGTCTCGCCTCCGCCCGATTCCAACGCATGGATTCTTTCCTCTTTTGTCAGGGGGTCCGAGGGGCGTCGGTCACCTGCAGGTTGTTCACGACCGAGGTGGCCCCTGCCTCGCGCGCGTTCTCCACCGCCGCCTGCACCTGTCCCCAGTCGCGCACGGTCCCCGAGAGGGTGGCGACGCCGGACTCCACTTCCACATGGACATCCTCGCTGTCCACCCGAGGATTCCACCACAGATTGTGTTCGATGTCTTCTTGGATTTCGCGATCCGTCCTGGCGGGCGGCCGGTAGTCGACGTCCAGATTGTTCTCGATGGCAACGACGCCGTCCACACGGGCTGCGGCCTCGGTCGCCTGACGCTTCATGTGCCACGTGTCGACCTCGCCTCGAAGGATGGCCCTGCCGTGGTCGACCTCCACGGCAATGTCGTACAACCGGACGTAGGGGTTGCGCTGCAAGTTGCTGCGAATCTCTTGGGCCATCGTGGCATCGTCACGGGTGAGGGGGGCGCGCACGTGGAGTTGATTTCGAACCTCCCGAATGCCCAGGACATTGCGGGCCAACTCTTCCGCCAATCGCCGCTGCTGCAGGTTGTCGACTTCGCCCCGGAGCATCGCCTGACCCTCTTTGACCGTAATGTGGATGTCGCCGGCGTCGAGGCGGGTGCTCTCGCGTAACCTGTTCTCGATCTCCCCCCGCATTTGCTGGTCGGTCCACGGTTCCTCCCAATCCCTCATTTCCTCGGCGCGCCACCACTGGACGTCCAGGTAGTTTTCGACGGATCGGACACCCGGCACCGCCCAAGCCTGGCGTTCCGCCCGCCTCTTCTCCCCGGCACTTCGGACACTGCCGGCAAGGGTCACCTCGCCGTCCTCCACGGCCACCGTGAGCAGGCGGGAGGCGATCGAGGCGTCGGCGCGGAGGCGATCGCGAATGTCTTGGGCGATCACATTGTCGGGGCGGTCCGCCACGATGTCGTAGGTCAGTCGATTCACCACCGCTGCCACTCCCGCCACGTTCTGAGCGGTTTGCTCCGCAAGATACCGCTCGACGTAGGTAGCCATTTCGCCGTAGAGCGTCACGACCCGGTCCTCGACCTCGACGTTCACGTCGACCGCATCCACCCCCGGCTCGGCGATCAGCGCGGCGATCACATCGCCACGAATGGCCCCGTCGCCCCGCGGCGGCGGAACCACCTCGATCCGGTTGACGACCCCCAGCACCCCCAGAACCTCTTCCGCAACGTCCTCGGCGGCGAATTTCGCGTTCAAACGGTCGACCGTGCCCGACAAGGTGACAACGCCCTCGTGGGTCGCAACGTCGATCCGGGCCTCCGGCACCGCCTCGTGCATCCTCAGCCGTCGTTCCACGGC
>SLEY01000296.1 GCA_007124535.1 Planctomycetaceae bacterium | reverse complement strand
GCGATCCGCACGGCTTTGCGCTCCGGCCGGTACGATGTGGTCCACTATGCGGGCCATGCGTTCTTTGATCCCCACAACCGGTCGGCCAGCGGGATCAAGTGTCATGGCGGGTACGTGTTAAGCGGCGCCGACCTGGCGGGCCTGGAACAGCTGCCGGCCCTGGCCTTCTTCAACGCGTGTGAAAGTTCGCGGACGCGGCGTGACGGCACGTCCCGGGCCGATCGTCCTCCCGTACGCGAGGAAATCGAGACCAACGTCGGATTAGCGGAGGCCTTCCTGCGAGGCGGCATCGCCAATTTTGTGGGCACCTACTGGCCCGTGGCCGATGCCCCGGCCAAGGATTTCGCCGAAATCTTCTACAAGATGCTGTTGGAAGGCCAGCCGATCGGGGCGGCCCTGACGGCAGGCCGCCGCCGGCTGAACGCGGCACAACAGATCGATTGGGCGAACTACATCCACTACGGCAGTTACGGCTTTGTGCTCAAGAACCTCGGCACGCCCCGGACGGCTTCCGCCAGCCTGCCGCTGGTTCACGGCGAGGGAACGGGTTCAGGCATCGGGGCGTTCAGCTCCTGACGCCATTGGAGCATCTTGGCGTGCAACGCGTCCCGCTTCTGCGGATGCTGGTCGGACAGATCCTGCTGTTCGCCGAGGTCGTCGGCCAGGTGATACAATTCCAGGCGGCCGTCTTCGAAGAATTCCAACAGTTTCCAATCGCCGGCCCGCATCGCCGCGGCGGGCGTCGTACGCCACCGCTGGCCGGGCAGATAGCCTTGCAGGTAGCCCGGAAAGTGCCAGAAGATCGCCTCGCGATCCAAACGGCCACGCCCCCCGGAACGCAACAGCGGGACAAAGCTCAATCCGTCCACCGGGTGGTCTGCCGGCGATTCGACTCCCGCAATCTCCAAGAACGTGGGAAAGAAATCCACGTGCTGCACCGGTTCGTCACACACACTGCCCGGTTCCGTCACGCCCGGCCAATGCACGATCAACGGCACTCGCACCCCGCCCTCGTACAACATGCCTTTGCCCCCGCGCAACGGATGGGCGCTGGTAAACCGCTGGTGCCCGCCGTTGTCCGAGTAGAACATGACGACCGTCTTCTGATCCAGTTCCAGATCTTTCAGTGTCGCCAGGATGCGACCGACCCCCTGATCGACGCTGTCGATCATTGCGGCATACGCCGCGTGTTGGTGATGCTGGCCCGCCGGTCGGTCCTGGTAATCTTTTTCCAGTTCGGGCGGGGCCTGGATCGGAGTATGGGGGGCATAGTGAGGCAGATAGATCACGAACGGCCGCTTCCGGTGCTGGTGGATTTGGGCGATGGCTTCGTCCACCAGCCGATCCGTCAGGTACTCCTCCGCCGGGCCATCTTCCAGATAAGGGTTCCGATAGGGCGGGAAATAGCCACCGGGCGGGGTCCCCACTCGAAATCCGGCCACGTTCACATGAAAGCCGTGTTGCTCCGGCCCGTGGGTGGGGGGATCGCCCAGGTGCCATTTGCCGATGTGTCCAAGAAAATAGCCCGCCTCGGCCAGCAGATCGGCCCAGGTGGGCAGTTCGGGTGGCAACTGGGTGCGGGTCTCCGCTAGAATCAACCGCCGGTGGGCCGCGCGACCTCGCGCTCCCGTGTTCACGGTATAGATGCCGTGACGCGGCGTGTACTGGCCCGTCATCAGGCAGGCCCGTGTCGGAGCGCAGTTGGGGCTGGCATAGGCTGCGGTAAAACGCATGCCCCGGGCGGCCAAAGCATCCAGATGGGGCGTGCGATGATAATCGCTGCCGTAGCATGCCAAATCCGTCCAGCCCAGATCATCGGCGACGATCAGCACCACGTTGGGCGGCCGGTCCGACGGCGCCTCGTCCGCCCTGGCAAGCTGGCCGCATATCAATACGGCCAACACAATTCGGGGCAACCAAGCCAGCCCCCCCGAGTTACGACAGGAAACGGCCCGCGAAATCCGTTTGGCAATACGCATGTTCAGCCCTCGCGTAAAAAATGGAAAGCTTTCGCCCTTCTCCGTCACCACCTGGACCACGCCGCGCAGGTACCTACGGCGAAACTCGGGTTTCAGGTACCGCCAACGGATCGGGGGTTATCCGTTCAGGATTCCCTCCAAAAATTGTCGTGCACGGCGGGCGTTGGCGATCGTGGCCGGCAGATCACCGGCCTCCAGCGTTTCCAAGACCACCGGGCCACTCGTAAAACCGCCCGCACGCAGCCGGCGGACCAGACGCGGAAAATCAACTTGACCATCGCCCGGGTTCAGCGCCACTTCACGCGGATGGCGATAATCCTTGACACACATGCCGGTGACCAGACCGGCGACCGTCGGTGCGTCTTCGACCGGATCCAGCTCCCCATCCGAATAGAAGAAGATATTGCCCGGATCGTACCAGATCGAGAAATTCTCGTGATCCACCAACTCGACCGCCTTGCGGCATTGGGGACCGGTTGCATTCAAGCCGCCATGCGGTTTCAAGGCGATGCTCACCCCCCGTTCCGCTGCATAGTCGCAACACTCGGCGATCGCGCGGTAGTAATCCTCGTACAACTCCTCGCGACCGGTCCCGCCCATGAGGATCGAGCGGCAACCGGCGGTCTGGCAGTTATCGATCAGTTTCTTGGTGGCGGCGATCCCGTCTTCCAACGACTCGGCCACCGGAGGGCCGCTGTAGTAGTTGCTGAGCGTCTTCAGTCCCCGCTGTTGGACCATCTCACCGACTTCGCGGGCCTGCTCCTCACTCAGGGCGTGCAATCCGACCGATCCCGCGGGCAAACGGATCGACATCAGCCCAACGTAATCGAATCCGGCTTCGGCGATCCCGTCCAGGGCTTCGGCGAACTCAAAGCGGCTGAAAGGGCGGGTAAAGCAGCCGATCTGCCAAGTGGGTTCCTCCGAGGGCTCGGAGCCGGTGGCGGGGAGGCAGGTGGCGGCCAGTGCGGCGCCGGCGCCCCAAGCGGCGGAACGAGCCAGAAAGTCACGGCGGGAAGAAAACGTGGAGTTGCTCACGATGCGGTCTCCCAAAAGGAAAGATGGTTCACCCGTCCTGATGCATCAATCGCAAACCGGACGGCCAGCAGGATTCCAGTCTAATCCGGCGGCCGGGGCCGGACAATGGCCCGCCGGACCTGTTGAATCCTTGCCGTCGAATGCGGCAAATCACTATGGATAGGCCAACAAAGTCGCAAGTTGCTGGCCGCGCCGCCCCGTAGGTTGGTGAACAAGGGGGACGTTACTTTTCGGTGACCACCCGTCCGTCGGGAAGATTTTTCATGCTTCTAGACTGGTTTAATATAGTATATTCGACCTATTTTTTTCAATAGCCCGCTTAAAGGGGTAAAAACTTCATTTGTGACCGTCCCCCGTGAACACGTATTGACCGAAGTTGTTTTCGGTGAATCAGCGTTTTACCCCTTTTAGCGGGCTATTGTTGGTAAATGCCCTCCCCGGCCGCTACCGCGTCCGACCCTCCCGCAAGCGGGAGGGTGAAGAATAGCTTGATGTCACCTCCCCTCCGGGGAGGTCGGACGCGGTAGCGGCCGGGTGGGGCGCGCCGTGTCCCCTGCGTTTTCTT
>SLEY01000259.1 GCA_007124535.1 Planctomycetaceae bacterium | reverse complement strand
CGGCGATCAGATGCTGGCTGATCGGGTCCACCTGCAGCCCAAATTCGGTGGCGTGTAGACCTTGCTCTCCGAGCGCGTCCTGCAGCGCCGCCAGGCGGTCCCCGTCGTCCTCGGTTTCGCCGGCCTGCGGATCCCAACGATAGAATTCGACGTCCCAGTGGCGATAGACCGCCTCGGGTGTGGTGATCTGGATCATTGCGTCATCCACCACACGGTAGGTCAACCCCAGGGGCTGGAGCCTATCGGGGAGGACCTCGCCCAGCGGTTGGCCCTCTGCGTGAAACGTGATCTCCGCTTCGGGAGTCCACCCGAGTTCGCCCAGCGCCCGCCAATCGACCAGGATCTGCAGGTCGGTCTGAGCCGTGATTTCTTCGACGACCTCCATCATCCGTTCCGGTTGAATCGATTGCCGTTGCAGCGGTTGCGCCAATTGCGATCGTGCCCGGTTGACTCGCGGTTCCCGGCGGCTGAGTTCGGGAGCCAGTTGGGTGGTCCGGGGCAATTCGCGGGCGACGCGGAGTCGTTCACAAAACAGCAGCACGCGAAACAGCACGGTGTCCTGTTGATGGATTTCCAGGTCCGGCAGGGTGGTTTCGATCCGGCCCGTTCCGCCGGCAGATTCCCAGGAGTCCGGCACAACAAAGCGGACGATCCAATCGGCCAGTTCCGCCAACTGCTGTTCGTCGTCGCCGACCAGATCCTGGACGGAATGGCGATGATGCCGCAGCGGGTCGTCGGCGGGTATCGGCCGGGTGATCAGAAGATGATCGCCGACTTGGACCGGAGCCAGGCGCAAGGGCCGGAGCGCGGTTTCCAAGATGTCCTGGACTCGCCCGTCGGCCATCTGCACTTGCACCGGTGTACGGGCATCCAGATTCATCAGGGCCAGCGCGTCGGGATCCAAGCTGATCGGGATCGTGCTCATCCGGCTCATGAAGCGGGCAAATGTGGCCAACGGCACTTCGGCCAATTCGATGCGCGGGATGGCATCGTCCAGCCGGTCCGCCACGTCGATGGTGCGGGGCTCCGGTTGGGGAACTTGGATCGCCCCGCCTGCCCGCGGTGGCCGAGCCGGTATCTCGGGCTCTTCCGCCCCGGGCGTTTTATGAGCGGGCTCGAAGGGCGAGTCTTCCATAAAAGCGCCGAACACGTCCAGGGTTTCGGCCAAGGAACGGGCTTCATCCGATTCCGGCTCGGGCGAATCCACGTCCCGGGGCACCTCCGGCGGCGGCGATTCCCCCGGATCCCCGCTCCCGGGCTCCTCCGGTTCCTGGTCGGAAGATTCCTCCGGAGGCGGCGCCACATCGGTCGGTTCGTCCGTCTCCGGGCCCGGCTCCGGTTCCGGGGACGGGGCCTCCCGGGGCTCGGGATCGGCCGGAGGATCGTCAGCGCCCTCGCCGACCGAGACCAGCCCGTCGGGTTCCTTGGCAGCCTCCGCCTCTTCCTGGTCTTCCTTGCCTTCCCCGCTATCCCGACCTTCCTGGCCCTCCCCGTTTGCGTCTGGTTCCGAGTCGGATGGCGGCGGCGGGGCAGAATCGTGATCGTCAGGCTCAGGATGGGTATCCGGGGCGGCAGCCTGTGGCCGCGGTTGCGGATCGGTTTGTGACATCCGGAGGGCCAATACCCCCAGCAAACCGACGGCCAAGCTGGCGCCGACCAGTGCGGCGAAGCCCAGCAGCAGCCACTGTTGGCGCTGTTGGACGGCGGGTGACACCCAGGATTGGTCGGGCAGTAGCGGTTCCGTTTCTGGGAGGTCCGGGTCTGCCGTTTCGGGATCTTCGGAGCGCGGCGAGTATTGGGGCGATTTTGGCGGTGAGGACCCCGGTTCGGCGATCGGTGGCGAGGCGGGCGGTGGCGAGGCGATCGGTGGCGAGGCGGGCGGTGGCGAGGCGATCGGTGGCGAGGCGGGCGGCGGTTCTTCGGGAGCGACGGGCGGTGGCGAGGCGGCGGATTCGGCAGCGGGCGGTGGTTCGCCCGCGGAGTCGTCCGGTTGGACCAGGACCATGCTGCTGCAGTGGGGGCAGATGAGGATCTGACCGATGGCCGCTGCGTCGCGAACTCGCAAGCGTTTCTGGCAAGTTGTACAGGTAATCGAAAAGGCTTTCACGCCCGGAAGTCCTTTCTGGGAAGAATACGTGGTTCTTCCGGCTGCGGCAATGCGCGGCGGCCGCACCACGGAATCCCGCGAAGCTTCTACTTCCAGTCTAGCGCCTGGGCGGGATTTCTGCAAAGGGAATCGCTGCCGGTATCCGCCTGGCAGGTTTCCCTTTACCGGATCGCAAAAAAATGTCAAGACGGTTGACGGCGGCCGGGCGAACGGGTTAACTCGGAAGAATCGGATCGGAAACAACTGACATTGACACAACCCTGCGGCTGTTCTACAAACGGTTCGGATGGCATGTAGACCCAGCCTCTGGACATCGAAATATCCCATCATGAAAAGTACTCGACGTTGGCCTGACAAGCCTCTGGATCCGTCATGTCCCGGGGCTCAGGTCCCAGGTGACGGTTTTCTGTACAGTACGTCCCGGCAGGTTCCCTGCGCCTTCTTTGCCCCGCATCATTACGAGCCGAATTACGGTTATCCCTTGCTCATCTGGTTACACGGTCCCGGGGACGACGAGCGGCAATTGCACCGGGTCATGCCGCACATCAGTCTGCGGAACTACGTGGCGATCGGTCCGCGAGGGACCAGCCCGTCCGAACCGGGTGTGGCGGGTTTCCGCTGGCGGCAGGAACGGTCGGCGATCGAATCGGCCGAGCGGCGGGTGTTGGAGAGCGTCGATCTCGCTTGCCGTCGATATCGTGTGGATCCCGAACGGATTTTCCTGGGCGGATTCCAGTGCGGTGGCACGATGGCGTTGCGGATCGGGCTGCGGAATCCGCAGGGTTTCGCGGGCGTGTTCTCGATCGGCGGTCGTTTTCCGCGGCGGCTGGCCCCGTTAGCTGAAATACGGCAAATCCGCCAACTGCCGCTGCTGATCGCCCAGAGTCGCGATTCGAAGGCGTATCCGGTGAGGGCGATCTGCCGGGAACTGGCGCTGTTCCACGCCGCGTCGCTGAAAGTGGCGGTGCGGCAGTATCCCTGTGGTGATGAATTGACCACCCAGATGCTCCGCGACTTGAACGCCTGGATGCTGGAAGGCTACCGCGGGGGCAATTGGGAGGCGACCCCGCCGCCCAGCGAGGTCTTTCAGGGCGAGCAGAACTGAGGCAACCCGCAGGAAATAATCTGCCCGCAGCGATGTGGCCGGTCTCTGACCGAGCCACGGTTGATGGTCGGACGGGCAAAAATGCCCATCCTATGGCCGGAACTGCACTTCCAGGAGCAAGAAGAAGATCAGGGCCAGGGCCAGGAGGGTGCCCAGGGACCAGAGCAGTCTTTCTTTGGACGACATGGGCTGGGGAGCGGTGGTGCGGCCCCAAGCGATCGAGGCCCACATCCGTTCGTAGGCATAATACATGAGCATGCGGGTCGAATGGTGGTAGATCACGATCAGGGTCGCGATCAGGGCGGCGGAGCGTTGGCTGGCGGGCAGCAGCACGAGGATGAGGTAGGCGCCGGCCCAGGTCCAAGCGAT
>SLEY01000151.1 GCA_007124535.1 Planctomycetaceae bacterium | reverse complement strand
CTGCTCCGATGCATCGGATCGAATCGCTCGGTGGGCCAAGCAAAGTTTGGGATATTGTCACCGCAAACCATTTGTCGTAGAACGGGATGGCTGCCGTTGGGCGACATCGGCACGAGATTCGTTTCGCGAAGCGGCCGGGCGCGACGTTTGACTTCCTGGGGCGCCCGCGGGTGACGGGCGAACCCCTATCCGCATGCCTTTCCGCTCGCACCTGATTTCCTTCCTTCACGCCGCCTGCCTACGAGGTGCCTTATGAATCGGTATCGGAACTCGGCCTGCTTCTGCGCGTTACCCCTGTTCCTCGCTTGGTCCATGATGGGGGGACCTGTTGCGGAGGCGGACGATCATTGGGATTACCCGCCGGAGGTTTCTTTGGAGGAGGTCCAGGAGCGGTTGCAGGCGGTGGAACCGGTTCGACCGCGACTGTTGGCCACGCCGGAGCAGTGGAATCGAATACGCGCGTCCTTGGAAGATGACCCCCTGCTGCAGGAGGTGGCGGAAGGAATCATCGCCCAGGCGATCCAAATGGAGGAGGTGCCTCCGATTACGCGGACGATTCAAGGCCGGCGTCTGCTGAGCGAATCCCGGCGGGCACTCAAACGCTTGACCACGCTGGCCACCGCCTATCAACTGACGGGCGATGACCGCCACGTCGAACGAGCCCGCCAGGAAATGCTGGCCGTGGCGGATTTCCGCGATTGGAACCCCAGCCACTATCTGGACGTCGCCGAAATGACCATGGCGATGGCCATCGGCTACGACTGGCTGTACGACCAATTGGATGAATCGACTCGCCAAGTGATTCGCGAGGCGATTGTGGAGAAAGGCGTCGCTTTGCCGTTCGAAACCCGCCATCGCGGCTGGGTGCGTGCCCGGAATAATTGGGGTCAAGTATGCCATGCCGGGATGACGGCCGGCGCTCTGGCCGTGATGGAGCAGCACCCGGAGCTGGCGGCGCGAACCGTGCAGAGTGCGGTGCAGAACGTGACGGCAGCCATGGCCGTGTATGCACCGCGGGGCAGTTACCCCGAAGGCCCCGGATACTGGTCCTATGGCACCAATTTCAATGTGCTGCTGATCGGCGTGCTGGAGAGCGTTTTGGGGACGGATTTCGGTCTGACCCAAGCGCCGGGTTTCGAGGAAACGGGGGCCTATTTGAGTCTTGCCACGGGGCCCAGCGGGTTGTTCTTCAATTATGCGGATGGGGGCTCCGGCCGCCGCGTGAATCCGGCCTTGTTCTGGCTTGCCCGGCGTTACGAGCGGCCGGATTGGCTGCTGGGCGAAGCGTCCCGTTTGCGCGATGCCCTGGCCCGCCGCAGTCCCCGCGATGTGGCGTCCGGCGCCGACCGCCTGCTGGCCCTGACGCTGCTCTGGATCGAGGACGGGGACACCGCTCCGGAGATCCGGATGCCCTTGCACTGGCACAGCGGCGGCTCGATCCCGGTCACGGTGCATCGTAGCAGTTGGACGGACGCGAATGCCACCTACGTGGGATTCAAGGCCGGTTCACCGGCCGGCCCGCATGGCCATATGGACATCGGCTCCTTCGTGCTGGACGCCGACGGCGTGCGTTGGGCCGTCGATCTGGGGGCGGAAGGCTACCACCGAATCGAATCCCGCGGCATGAACCTCTGGAATCGCGCGCAGGATTCGGATCGCTGGCGGATCTTCCGGCAGAACAACCATAGCCACAACACGCTGGTGATCGATGGTCAACTGCAACAGGCGGCGGCGCACGCGCCGATCGACCGATTTTCGGATGACCCGGAATTTCCCCACTCGATAGCCGACATGAGCCGGGTGTACGCCGGCCAAGTCGAATCGGCTGACCGCGGGGTCGCCCTGCTGCCCTCGCGAGAAGTGCTGTTCCAGGACGAATTGCGGGGACTGGAGCCGGGCAGCCGGGTCCGTTGGGGGATGGTGACGCGGAGCGAACCGCAGGAGACCGGTCGCCCGCAGATCGAGCTGCGCGAGGGCTCGGCACGGTTGTATCTGCAGATCCTGGCGCCCGGGGACCTGGTTTGGAAGACCGTCGATACGGCCACACCCCGCGAAGAATGGGACTCCCCCAACCCGGGGACGGTGATGGTCGCTTTCGAAGCCATCGCGCCCGACTCGGGAGAACTGACCCTGTCCGTGCTGGCGACGCCGGGCAGCTGCGAAACGTCGTTACGGGAAACCCTGGAACTGCGCCCTCTGGACGATTGGCCGACGAACGGTAGTCGTTGACTCACATCGCTGAGAAAGGAAGAACATCATGAAGTACGAGACCACGCGGGTCCTGGCCATCCTGATCGGGTCCTTCACCGTAGCGGCGGCCGGCGAGTCGGACGAAACCGCACGTTTCAATCGCGTGTTCCTTTCCGAGGCACGCATCGAAAGGTTGCGCGAAGCGATCAGCGAACAGGAAGAACCGGTCTGGTCGGCTTTTCAGGACCTGCTCGCCGTGGCGGACGCGAATCGCGAGCGAACGGCGACCGTGCCTGAACATTGGTACGTCCCCGGATTCTACCGGGATGCCGAGGGGCATCGGCGGGCGAAAAATGTCCTGCGGGACGATGCGAATGCCGCCTTTGCCCTGGCACTGGGCTACCGACTGACCGGAGAAACCGCCTATGCCCAAGCCGCCATCCGCTTGATCGATGCCTGGGCCCGCGATCTGCAAACGCTCAGCCGCCAGGACGATTCCACGCTCTCGTTCAGCTACCACTTTCCCGCCTTGCTGTTCGCTGCCGACCTGCTGCGGGATACGGGCGCCTGGCCGGAGGCGAGCCAGGCGGTGTTCGCCGATTTCCTCCGCGAGCGGGCGGTGCCCATGAATACGATGGCACGGCGGAACAACTGGGGCAACTGGGGACTGGTGCTCGCCGCGGCCGGCGCCGTGTACCTGCAGGACGAGGCGCTCTTCGACGAATGCGTCGAACGCTGGAAGGATTTCCTGGAACACCAGTTGGATGAAAACGGCCATCTGCCCCATGAAGTGAATCGTTCCGGGGGCCGCCGAGGCATCTGGTATTCGCATTTCTGCCTGATGCCCCAGACGATCGCCGCCGAGATCCTCCGCGTCAACGGCGTCGATTTGTTCGATCACGTGTCGCCCTCGGGACGCACCCTGCGGCAGGCTTTCCAGGTGGTCGCCCATTGGACCGCGGAACCGGATGCGTTTCCTTACTGGCCCGGCGACCCCGACCAGATGCTGGGAGTGGCCTATTTCAGCTACTTCGAAATCCTCAATGCCCGCTGGCCCGACCAGCACGCCACCCGTTTATTGGAGAGTGCTCGCCCGCTGACCGCCGCCCACTCCGCCCCTTTCCTGACCCTGACTCACGGCCGCTAGAGGCGCAAATCACAATTGACGTTACATAAAACCCATAAGAGGCAACAAAACAGCTCGAACGATATGTACTGAATCGTCCGCAGGAGGGGCATTCCTGCCCGACGATCCCCATGGTGGATCCAGGTGAGGGATTCGTAATCAGTGCGACGTTCTTGTTGATGATCCTACGTCCGTCGGGCAGGAATGCCCAACCTACGGGGGCGCGCAGCAAGGCAACTTCTGGCCTTGGTGGGCAATCAATTGG
>SLEY01000065.1 GCA_007124535.1 Planctomycetaceae bacterium | reverse complement strand
CATACCTCGGGTTGCTGCGGACCGCGGATCTCCGAAATCGCTTGCTCCACCTGGCGCACCGAGTCGGTGTCCCGGTGGAATTCCATGCGCAGATCGAATGTCGCCGTCGCCTCCGGCGCCAACGCCACGACGCGACCACGCGAACCCTCGAAAGAACGCGGGTTGGGGAAATTGGTTCCCGGCTCCAACCCCGTCACGTAGCCGTCCGCATGACTGGCCGTGTTCTTCCACAGCGTGAACCACGGCAGCTGCTGCCGATTGATCCGCAGACTGACACCGCGATCCTGCGCCGCATTGCGCAGCAAAGCCAGCGTGTTCTCCTCGGTGTCGCTCAACAGTTCCATGAAATACACCTGTTCGGTGAACCCGGCTTCCGCCTCCGCGTAGCGGTTCCACGTGGTCATCCCTTCGACCGCCCGCGCGTCGCGGGGGACCACTTGCCGAACCGGGGCGACAAACCGGGAACCCGGACCCAGCAGAGGAGGTCCGAAGTTGATATGATACAGCATCTGCATCTCCGTCGCGACGGCCGAGCGGTTCTGGACTTCGTCATGCACCTGCACCGCCAACTCGCCCGCCTGCAAGGTCACCGTACTGGTCATCCGCAGCTTGCGGAACAGGAATCGTGTCTCTTCCACCACGCCGGTCACCGAGATCCGGCCCGTATCCGAATCCGCTTCGAGTTGCACACGTTGTGCTGGACGATTCGCGATCCGCCCGTGAAGCGGGTATTTCAAGCGGCCTTGGCCATCGAACTCGGGGGCCCCGTTGTTCTCCAGCCCGCAACGGACAAGCCATTCGTCGAAGCCGTCCAGCCAACCCAATCCGCTGGGATCCGCCAAGCACACGAACTTCGGATGGACCGGTCCGGGTACGGGAGACTGCCAACCGATCGGTTCCCCACCGATCCAAGCCCGGCCGATCCCCATGCCGCGGGTGGGCAGCAGTTCCACCACCAATTCGCCACACTGGATGCGAACGACATCCACCCCGTCGCTCAATCCGCCCTCCAAGCGGCGGTGCAGGATTTCACAGCCTTCCAAAGCGCCCCCCAAATGCGTCTCTCCCAAGCGGAGACGTTCCCGGGTCGTCGCTTGCTGCTCGTCCCACAAAGTCCAACACTGAGCTGCCATCTCGAAACCCCTTCCACGTGTCGATCATCTGGTCGTCATCCCCGGAACCGATTGTCCCGGTAGCCGGCGAGTATAACAGACTTGAAGCCGAACTTGTTCTCCCTCTTTTCGAAAAAACGGATTGCCGGGGCATTGATTCGTGGTCGCTGATTTTGTTTGGCAAGCCGGGTTCCCCTGGTTTGGGATTGACAAGCCGCCGATCCCGGTGGTTGGTCCGCAGGGAGGGAATTGAAAGAAAGGGGATGTCGCGAACCACGAAGGTGGCTCCCCGGGGGTTGTTCTCTTTCGCCCGCCTGCTAAGCTCGGCGGGTTGGGACGGCGGCAGACGCTCGTGTTTGCCCGTTCTTCTTATGAGCCCGCCGGGCGCGTACAAAAAGGGGGAGGTTGTTCTGATGACGAATCGTGCTGCCATTTCGATCATGGCCCTGGTGGGCATCCTGGGGGGTTTTCTACCGCTGGCTCCCGGCGACGACGACCCGATCGCCCGAAACGTGATTCTCGTGCTCTCGGACGACCATCGGTACGACTTTATGGGGTTCCATTCCGGCGCTCCCGAGTGGCTGGAGACTCCGGCCATGGATTACTTGGCGGCGCAGGGAGCATATGTCGCCAATGCCTTTGTCAGCACGTCGTTATGTTCGCCGGTGCGGGCCTCGATCCTGACCGGTCAGTACATGCACCGGCATGGGATCGTGGACAACCAGCGGCCGGAACCGCCAGGGACCGTATTTTTCCCTCAGTATCTGCAGCAAGCGGGCGCTGCCACGGCGCTGGTCGGCAAATGGCATATGGGTCACGAGGACGACAGCCCTCGGGAGGGTTTCGATCACTGGGTCAGCTTTCCCGGTCAGGGCGTTTACTTTGATCCGGTGTTGAACATCAACGGCGTGCGGGAGCAATTCGAGGGTTACGATGCCGACGTGCTGACCACCGAAGCCTTGCGTTGGATGCGGGAGGACCGTCCCGAAGATCGACCGTTCTATCTGCATTTGGCCTTCAAAGCCCCCCACTATCCGTTCAAACCGGCCGAGCGCCACCAGGGGCGCTATGCGGGGCAGCCGATCCCCTATCCCGACACGATGGCCCGTACCGAGCGAAACTACCGCACGCAGCCGCGGTGGGTACGCGAACGCCGCTATTCGATTCACGGCATCGACCACATGGAAACCGGCCGCTTCGACGACGATCCCGTGCCCAGCTTCGAGGACTGGTACTACGGCTACTGCGAGTCGATCCACTCGATCGACGAGAATCTTGGCCGCGTCATCGCGGCCGTGCGCGAGCAGGGTCTGGCCGACAGCACGATGGTGATCTACATGAGCGACGGCGGCTTTCACATGGGGGAACACGGGTTTTACGACAAGCGGGCGGCATTCGAACCGTCGATCCGCATCCCCCTGCTGGTCTGGGCGCCGGGGTTGATCGATCCGGGGACGCGGATCGAATCGATGGTGCAGAACATTGACATCGCGCCCACCGTGCTGGACGTGATGAACGTCGTCGCTCCCGACGAGGCGGACATGGCGGGCAAGTCGTTCCTGCCGTTGCTTCAAGGCGAGCAGCCGCCGTGGCGGGACTACATCCTGTACGAATATCACTGGGAATGGAACTTCCCGGCCACCCCCACCCTGCTGGCCATTCGGACGGAACAATACAAATAAGTCTACTATCACGGCGTCTGGGACATCGATTCGTTCCACGATCTGGTCAATGATCCGGCCGAGCGTCACAATTTGATCGACGTGCCCAGCTACCAGGACAAGATCCAGGAGTTGCGTGCCACGATGTTCGCCGACTTCGAAGCGCGTGGCGGCCTGGAGGCTCCCATCCGGATCCCCACCGGGGAGCGGCTCGATCAGCGGAAACTGCCCTGAGCAGGCCCTCATCCCGAACGGTACAAGGGGGAGAGGGGAAGGCCCGGACCACACGAAGCTGGCTGCCCCCGGTACTCGGGGTTCGTTGTCGGCGATTGAGAACAGTGACCCGCTTAAAGGGGTAAATCCCGTCCGGCACGGTTTTTGAATCGTGCATCGTTCCCACGCTTCTGCGTGGGAACGCACGGTTTAGACGCTTCGCGTCTTTTCCACTTTCCCCCATGAAACTCCTGCATCGT
Organism: Planctomycetaceae bacterium; assembly: GCA_007124535.1. Classification (GTDB taxonomy): domain Bacteria; phylum Planctomycetota; class Planctomycetia; order Pirellulales; family Pirellulaceae; genus SLMF01. The sequence goes on along the minus strand of SLEY01000065.1, from coordinate 339 downwards.
TTTCAGGTGATCCGGTTCCTTTCATGGGACGCGAAGCGTCCGAGCTTGCGTTCCCACGCAGAAGCGTGGGAACGATGCCACCAGGCTAACTTATCCGGATGAGGGGCTAAGATTTGGCGCGTTTGATGAGTGTGACCTGGTTGCCTTTGTCGTTGTAGACGACTTCGTCCATCAAGGAGCGCATCAGCCAGACACCGCGGCCGCAAACGGCTTCCAATTGCTCGGGCGACGTCGGGTCCGGCAATTTCGAGGGGTCGAATCCGGGCCCTTCGTCGGTGATCACAAATCGGGCGCCTTGCTCCGTGATGCTCACCTTGACCAGGATTTTGCGGTCACGAT
>SLEY01000057.1 GCA_007124535.1 Planctomycetaceae bacterium | reverse complement strand
CCCCAGCATCCGGGTGCCGTTGCGGGAGCAAGACACGGATGTGCCGCTGGACCTGCAGATGCTGATCGACCGCTGTTATCACCACGGCCGCTATGACGACATCGATTATCGCGCCGCCCTCCCCGGTCGGTTCGTCCCGTGGTCGAAAAATCGCGAAAAAAACCTTTTTTGACCGCCAAGCTGCAAAATTCCAGGGAGTTTCGAACGGCTCTGCGGGGAAGCCGATTTTTGGCCCTCATTCAAAGCCTTGAATAGAAAACAATTCCGTACAACGCAACCGGCTCGGAACCGGTTTGCCGTCCTTGCGTTTTCGCGGCTCGCTTGGTACGCTTCCCCTCGGGAACACCGCTTGTGCCCGCGCAGGGCGGTGGCCGCCTAGATCAATGAGGGGGGTCGTGGGGCGCTGTTTCGTCCACAAGCCAGCGTACGGGGTGTCAACCGCAGTACGCGTACTTCTACGAGATCATTGGTGATTCGTGCCATTTTCGTAGCCGAATTTGCCAGAATTCGGGCCATATCGACGACTCCCCGAAGTCCGGCGACTTCGACTACTGCCGCCAATCGCAATTGAGCGACCACGCTCAGAAGTTGCTTCGCATCTGCGAGGAAATAACGGTCGGTGGTCGTGCAAAATCATTGCGCAAGCGACACAAGGTCGGTCGGGGCGGAATTCGAACCATCGTTCCCACGCGGAAGCGTGGGAACGATGCGCGGAGTGAACCGTGCGTTCCCACGCGGAAGCGTGGGAACGATGCGTGACCGATGACCGATGACCGATGACCGATGACCGATGACCGATGACCAATGACCAATGACCACCTGCTGGTTTCGTCTGTTTGAATTCCGTGATTTGTTGGCCGAGCATGTGCTGTTCAGCGTCGGCATGATGCTGATCTCGGGCTACTATCTGGGTCGTGCCTGTGCGCTGATCCGGTTGCCGGAGATCACGGGTTACATATTTGCCGGCCTCCTGCTGGGGGACAGTGTGCTGGGGATCGTCCCTGCGCCCATGTCGGCTTCGATGGCCGTGGTGACCGAGGTGGCTTTGGGCTTGATCGCGTTGACGATCGGTAGCGAGTTTGCGCTGACTCGGCTGCGATTGATGGGCAAGGAAGTGGTTTTGGTCACGATATTGCAGTTGATCGGGGTCTTTGGCGCGGTGACGTTTGCCTTGCTGCTGGTTCGCGTGCCGTTGCCTTTTGCGCTGCTGTTGGGCGCCATTGCCACCGCCTCGTCCCCCGCGGTTACGGTCGCCATCGTGCAATCTCTGCGGGCGCAGGGCCGTTTTGTGGAATTCCTGTATGGGGTGGTCGCCCTGTTGGACGCCGGTTGCGTGATCCTGTTCGGGATTGTGTTCGCGGTGGCTGCGGGCATGCTGGGGTTGACGGGTCCGGAGATCAGCGGGCTGACGTTATTTGGTCGGGCGTTGGGCGAGGTGGTGTACTCGTTGGGGTTGGGGTTCCTGGCGGGCCTGCTGATCCATGCGGCGGTGCGGCGGCGGTATTTGACCAGCGAGCTGTTGCTGTTGACGCTGGGCATCGCCCTCCTGTTCACGGGGGTTGCCATCACGCTGCATTTATCGCCGTTGCTGATCAACATGACGGCGGGGGCGGTGCTGGTGAATCTGTCGCCCCGGCATCACCGGTTGTTTCGGGCTTTGGAGCCGCTGACGCCGCCCTTGTATGCTTTGTTTTTTGTGCTGGCCGGATGTGAGATGCAACTGGCGGTGCTTGGGCGTCCCGAATTGTTGTTAGTGGGCGGTACCTATGTGGTCGTTCGCAACTTGGCCAAGTACGGCACGGTCTATGCCGGGTGCATGCTGGTCCGAGCGCCTCGGCCCGTAACGCGGAATTTGGGGTTCTGCATGCTGCCGCAGGCCGGCGTGGCGTTGGGGCTGGTGCTGATGATCCAGGCGTCTCCCGTCGTGGCGGGGGGCATGACCGCCGAGCAATTGGAAGTCACGGAAATGATGGTCAACGTGATCCTGTTATCGGTATTGGTTAACCAGATCCTCGGCCCGCCGTTGGCCAAGCGTGCGGTGCTGGCCGGTAGCGGAATGGAGTTGTAATGGACCTGTTCACGATTGTTACCGAGGAATGCTGTACGGTCGAGTTGAGCGGTGCGACCAAGGACGAGGTATTGCGTCAATTGGCGGCGCTGGCCTGCCGCAACCCGCTGGTGGCGGAGGCCGGTGCGGAGGCGGTATACGAAGCTTTGCGGGATCGCGAGTCGCAAGGTTCGACCGGGTTCGAGCACGGGGTCGCGCTGCCGCATGCCCGGGTGCCCGGGATGCGCGAGTTTGCCGTCGCCGTGGCGGTCGCTCCGCGCGGGGTCGAATTCGCCGCTTTGGACAAGCGGAAGAGTCGTTTGTTCTTTGTCGTGCTCGGCCCGCCGGACCGTGTCGCCGACCATTTGAAGTTGCTGGCGGCCATCTCGCACCAGCTGCATCTGCCGCATGTCCGCAACGAATTGCTCAAAGCGCCCACCGCCACCGCCCTGTACGAATCCTTCCTGCGGCGGTTGAGCACAAGCGGCGATCCCGAGACACCGCAACGGAAGATGAAGCTGTGCCTGGTGATCCTCTACCTGGAGGAATTGCTCTACGACATCCTGGAGTATTTCCTCCAGGAGGGCATCGACGGGGCGACCATCCTGGAGAGTTCCGGGATGGGCGAGTACATCAGCAGTCTGCCCCTGTTCGCCGGTTTCATCGGATTCCTCCAGGAGCGCAAAGATCGGAGCAAGACCATCCTGGCCCTGGTCCCCGAAGAAAAAGCGTCACAGATCGTGGCGGGCATCGAGCAGATCACCGGCGATCTGGACACCCAGCAGGGCGCCACGGTGATCTATCTGGATGTCGCGTATTACAAGGGCAGCATGAAGATGATGTAAGCAGTTACCCAGCGCAAGCAACGGGAGCGGCGAGCAACGCATCGAACGACCGGGCGCCCCGCTGGCCGGGGGCATCGAAGCAGCCGGTTCGGTTCTCACGGGAGGGCCGGCAAGTCCGCGAACAACAGCGTCCGCCACGAGGTGTGCGACCGGCTGTAGCCTTCCGGACGCGTCCGCTCGACCGCCCGGTCGATGTATTCCACTTCCTGGCCCCGCCGGTGGACATAGTGATTGTAGACCGTCTCGTACATGGGACGGAAACTCCCGCGCCCGGAATCGGAGATCTGTTCGTAGTGATACCGCTGCTCGATGCTCGTGAACGGCGTATAAGCCACGTCGTAACCGAGGTTGTATTTGGCGGTGATCTCGTAGCCCTTCAGAAGCCGGTCGCCAAAAGCGCCGTACAGGTCCAGTCCTTGGGTCCAGCCGATCTCCGCAGCGATCCCCAGATAAGCCAGCCCCATTTGCGCATAGCCTTGCGACCGGCCGCTCTCCTGGGTGATCCCGTGACGATTGACGTAATGCGTGATCGCTCCGTTGCCCCGGCCCCGCATGAAGTAATCCACACCCCGATTGAACATCCGGTGATCGTCCAGGAACACCCCCATGGCCATCACGGTCTGAATCATCGCCGCATCCCAATTGCCGTTGGCTGTCGGGTAGAAGTCCTGGATCGTCGGATAGAACACCTCGCGGAGCATTCGCTCGAATTGTTCCTGCTCTTGCTCGCACCATCCCTCGTAGGTGTGCCGCATCAACTCGGCGGCGCCGACATGGTTGATCCCGGCCATGCCCGTCAACAAGCGCGCATCGTGCCCGCCGACCGCCCGCAACTCGGCTGCCCAAGCGTTGAGGATCTCGATGCTCTTCTCGGCATGCGCAGGTTCTTGGGTCAGGTACCACTGCAAGGCGTGCGCAAACGCCGCCTGCCCGTCGTCCATCAGCTGGTTCCCGCCCAGATTCGGATTATTGAAGGCCCCGCGAATCACTTCCTCCCGCGGTCTGGGTTGCCAGTCGAGTTGGGCCACACGATGATTGCGAAGCTCCTCCCAGGCCGAGGCCCAGGGCTGGTCGCCCGCTTGAACACGTTCCCGAATGAAATCCAACTCCGCCCGATTGTGAAGGATGCCCGGATGCACAAAGGCGTGGTCACCCCGGATCCGAATCGGCGGCTGAACGTCCGGAGCGTCACAGGCCACGGCCGTCCCCGCGACCAACCACACCCCCCAGAGACCAAAAGCGGCACATGTTGCAAATCTCATACCAAATCCCTCTGAAAAAACATCAATCCCGCGCTCCGACTTGCCAGGCGACCCAACCGCAGGGCTCCACCCGCTGACTCTCCGCATAAGGATAGTCGTACTCGTACTCAGTGCAACGGTACTCGTACTCGAAAGGAGCGTCTCGCTGCGCATCCCCGTAGGTTGGGCATTCCTGCCCGACGATCCCCATCGTGGATCCACAGTGAGGGATTCGTAATCCGTGCGACGTTCTTGTCGATGATCCTACGTCCGTCGGGCAGGAATTCCCAACCTACGGACCGGGTTCATGCAGTTCGTTCGAGTGATTTCCGTTCCCTGTCCCGTCATTTATGTAACGTGAATTGTGATTTGCGGCACTAGTAGCCCAGTTCCTCCAACTCGCGTTCGTCCAAGCCGTGATAATGCCCCAGTTCGTGCAGCAGGGTGATGCGGATCTGCCGCCGGAGTTCCCGGGCATCGATGCGGCCGCGACGGTCGCGCGAGATCGCCAAGATTCCCTCCCGATAGAGGTAGATCGCATCCGAGAGAACCCCCGAAATGGTTGCAGGACGCTGGGTCAGAGGGATGCCGGAATACAGACCACACAGGCTGCGGCGATGGCGCAAGCCCAATTCGCGGAGCAGGCGGGGCGCCGGATGATCTTCGACGTACAGCGTCACTTCGTCCAGCAAATCGTGCACACGCTGGGGCGACTCGGCCACGACGGCGTCCAATTGCTGGTCGAAGTACTCGCGCAAGGCTGGTTTCATCATCATTCTCCCTGGCTGGTTTTCGAGGTCTCCCTCCGTCCGTCTTGTGCCTTATCCCCGCTCGCCGTAAACTTTGCCGCCAGCCCCGGAGGGACGCGTCCTCGAATCAATGGTAACCCATTAGGGAGGGACGTGTCCCACTTTTTCGAACCCCTCAGTTGCTGCGATTCTGCCCGATGCTCGACCGTCGAAATTCTGCACCCCCTCCCGATGACTACTGGCATGATGCTCGGCGGCCGCTGGCCAGCTTGGTGTTCGTGGCGCCTTTTTTGGTATTCTACGAAGTGGGTGTGTTGTTGTTGGGGCCCCAGGCCATGCGCAACGCGGCCGACGTCTGGCTGCGGGCCTTACTGGATGCGTTGGGCTTCGGTTCGTACTTCCTGCTGCCCGTGCTCACCTGTGCCGCCCTGCTGGGATGGCATCACGCGACGGGCCAGCCCTGGCGGGTCCGTAGCGGGGTACTCTATGGGATGTTCGTGGAATCCCTCCTGTTCGGGTTCGTGTTGTTGCTGATCGCGGGTTGGCAGTATTCCTTGCTCCGCACGCTGCTGCCGATGAGTGCCGCAGCGGAATCGGCGGCCAGCCTCATCGCGGTCCTGGTCGGCTATGTGGGAGCCGGAATCTACGAGGAATTGTTGTTTCGGCTGCTGCTGTTGCCCGCCGTGATCGGCCTTTACCGTCTGATCGGCATGTCGCCTGGTCTGAGCCTGGTGGCGGCCATTCTCACGACCAGTCTGCTCTTTTCCGCGGCCCATTATCAATTCGAGGTGGTGGTCCTTGGGAACGCATTTCGAGCTGCCTGGGGGGAGCCATTTGAATGGTCCAGCTTTGTTTTTCGGTTCCTGGCCGGCATGCTTTTCTCGTTGCTGTTCTTGTATCGCGGCTTCGGGATCGCGGTCGGCTCGCATGCTTTGTACGATTTATTCACGCTCTTGTCGTAGGGTTCCCTGCTAAAAGGGTGGTTTTGGCAAGTGGCTTTGTCCCGGGCCGGTTCGATGATTATAATGGCGGGATCATTTCCGTTTTCTCGTAGATTCATTCCCGACCCCGACACGACTGAGGAACGTTTCCCGTGTTGACCGTTCGACCCAAAGTGACGGAGTTGACGTTTCAGGTTTACGGCCGGCCGTTGCACCCGGAACTTTTTCAAATCTATAAATCAAGACGTATCGAGCGTGGGGGGTATGTGGTCCGTGTGGACATCACCAGCTCGGGGCACGTGGTGACGTGGTCTTACCAGGGCACCACGCTGACCGAAGTCGCCACGGCGGCCCATAACCCGCTTCCCAAGCGGAGACGTTTGATGGCCCAACGCCTGTGTGGGGAACGCTCGGAACGCCTCGAGTGCCGCGGCGGCATCGTCTACCAGATGGCGTTCCAGTTGGAGCCGGCGGATCCCAAGATTTTCTGGATGTTCCAGCATCATTTGAACCAGGGAGGCGAGCGGCGGGGGCTGGTGCACACGTTCGACGCCAGTGGCCGGATGGCCCTGGGGGCGATGAGCTATGTGAATCTGGAAACCCGCGATCGAAGTGTCCTGGTTCAGGCCTTCCACACCTTTCCGGACGATTGCGCGATCGTCAAGAGTCAGTCGCGGTTCCAGTTACCGGCGCGTTGAGGCGACGAGGAGCGAAAAAACCTGCCGGTTGCCGGGCAGGAAGTAGGGTCAAGTGGCCTGTGGCAGTGAGGGGGGTAAGCATCGGCCAAGAAATTACGGTCGCGTTCGTCGCAGCTGTCCCGGTTCCCGCCGCGCTGTGGCCGTCGCGCTGTGGCCGGTCTCTGACCGAGCCACCCGGTCGACCGAAGGTCTCCCATCTCGGTGGAGACCTTCGGTCGGCCGTTTCGGCGGGGTCAGAGACCCGCGCCGAGCAGGTCGGCCGTTTCGGTGGGGTCAGAGACCCGCGCCGAGCGGTGTGCAACTCCAGGTGGAATTGACCCCGGCGGCTGGGGCGTCTAGACTGGAGGCCACGGCGGTTCAGGATTCGAGCTTTCCGTCGGCAACCGCTCGAATCCTTCATCCGGAGGGTATGCGAATGGCTAGCGGCCTCATTGGAAATGAGGTGCCCCGTATGGGGTTGCGGGTTCGAGTCCCGTGCCCTCCGCTTCCGCCTTTTACGGCTTCTTGCCCCAGATGGCCTTTGCTTGTACGCCGCCGACCACCCCGTGGGAGCTTTCGGCCGCGGGTGGGAGTCGGATGTTGTCTTCTCGCTGGGTTTTCACGCCGGCGGATCGATGATGGCGTCGGCGTCTTTTTTCCCCGAAGGGGCTACAACAAATCAGCCCGGGGCAGAGGTGGGATTCGTCACCGACTCTTGTTCGCCTTATCGATCTTGGCCCAGGTGTCTCGGAGCGGCACGGTCCGGTTGAAGACCGGTTGGCCGGGTTGCGAGTCCCGGGAGTCGACGCAGAAGTAGCCGAGTCGTTCGAATTGGAAACGCTGGCCCGGTTGGGCTTCGGCCGCGCTGGGTTCGATCCGGCAGTCGTCGATCACTTCCAGGGAATTCGGGTTCAAATACTGATTGGCGTCCTCGCCGGGCGGTAGATCATCCAGGCGTTCTCGGGTGTACAGGCGATCGTACAAGCGGACCTGGACCTTCCGGCACGTGCTGGCCGCGACCCAGTGGATCACGCCTTTGACCTTGCGCCCGACCGGTTTTTTGCCCAAGGTCTTCCGATCGCAGGTGCAGCGCAGTTCGATCACCTCGCCCGTCGATTCATCCTTGATGACCTCGTCACAGCGGATGATGTACGCGCATCGCAGGCGGACTTCACCGCCGGGGACCAATCGGAAGAACTTTTTCGGCGCCTCCTCGCGGAAATCGTCCCGTTCGATGAACAATTCGCGGGTAAAGGGGACTTGGCGGGCGCCGGCCGAAGGGTCTTCGGGATTGTTGATGGCGGCGACGTGTTCGACGTGCTCTTGGGGCACGTTCGTCAGCACCACGCGGAGGGGCCGGAGCACGGCCATGACTCGCGGGGCGGTGGCGTTCAAATGCTCGCGGACGCTGTTCTCCAGTACGGTCACGTCGATATAGCTGTGGAATTTGGCCACCCCAATCCGGTCGCAGAAGCGGCGTATCGCTTCGGGCGTATAGCCTCGCCGCCGCAGTCCGCGGAGGGTGGGCAACCGCGGATCGTCCCAGCCGCTGACCCGTTTCTCCTGGACCAATTCCAGCAGTTTGCGTTTGCTCATCACGGTATAGGTCAGATTCAGGCGGGCGAATTCGATCTGCTGGGGATGATAGATTCCCAGCCGGTCCAGGTACCAGTCGTAGAGGCGGCGGTGGTTTTCGAACTCCAGCGTGCAGATCGAGTGGGTGATCCGTTCGATGGAATCCGATTGGCCATGGGTGAAATCGTACATCGGGTAGATGCACCATGTGTCGCCCGTACGATGGTGGTGGGCGTGCAGGATGCGGTACATCACCGGATCGCGCATGTTCAGATTGGGGTGGGCCATATCCGCTTTGGCTCGCAGGGTCCGGCTGCCATCCGGGAATTCCCCGGCGCGCATGCGGCGGAACAGGTCCAGGTTTTCCGGCACGCTGCGTTCCCGAAAGGGACTGTTCCGGCCCGGCTCGGTCAGGGTCCCGCGATACTCGCGTATCTGTTCGTTGTTCAAATCGCAGACGAACGCGTCTCCGGAGAGGATCATCTGCTCGGCCCACTGGTAGAGTTGTTCGAAGTAGTCCGAGGCGAAGAACTCGCGGTCGCCCCAGTCGAATCCCAGCCAGCGGACATCCTCCTTGATCGATTCGACGTACTCCATTTCCTCTTTACAGGGATTGGTATCGTCGAATCGGAGGTTGCAGAGTCCGCCGTAGCGGGCGGCCAGGCCGAAATTCAGGCAGATCGATTTGGCGTGGCCGATGTGCAGGTAGCCATTGGGTTCGGGGGGGAAGCGTGTCTGGACGCGGCCCTGGAATTTCCCCGTCCGCAAATCGTCCTCGACGATCTGTTCGATGAAATTCAGCGGACGAGTCGGTGAATCGTCGGGCCGGTTCGGCGTATCGTCGGCGTGGCGTTTCGAAGTGGTCATAGGAGCCTTCTCCGTGGCGATTCTGAAAGAAGAAACCGAGGGTTAGCTTTCGTTTGCGGGGGCGTTCAACCGCTGGAGCGCGCGATCGATCCGGGCCAGACAACGGGCCTGTCCCAGAATGGCCAGGGTTTCGAACATGCCGAAGCCGACCGCTTTGCCGGTCACGGCGACCCGCACGGCGTGGATGATCTGCCCCAGTTTGATTTCTTCGTCGGTAACGAACTGCTGCATCTGCTGTTCCAGGGCCGCGGGGTCGAAGGCCTCCGCAGCCGCCAGCCGATCCCGGAAGCGGGCCAGCAACTCGACCGCCCCCGGCGGTTTGACCAACCGTTTCTGCCAGGCTGCCGGATCATAGACCAGCTGGTCGTCCGGGGTGAAGAAATCGACGTAATCCAGGATGTCGCCAGCGACCTTCAGACGGTCACCCGCCGCTTGGACAATCGCGGCCACCTGCTGTCGCGCCGCTTCCCCCACCGGCTCCGGCAGCCAGCCGGCACGCTGCAGATACGGCAGGACCAGCGGCACTTTCTCCTCCAGCGGCAGGGCCCGCATGTGGCGTTCTTCGATGGCCAGCAGTTTCTGCGGATCGAAACGGGCCGGGGCCCGGTTGATTCGTTCCAGCGAGAAATACTCGAGCATCGCCTGGCGGGAAAAGTCTTCGCGGCGATCGTCCAGCGACCAGCCCAGCAGCAGCAGGTAATTGTTCAGCGCGGCGGGCAGGTAACCGACCTGCCGGTAGAAATCGACCAGGACCGGATTGAACGTGTCCGGTGGTTCCGTTCGCCCCAGTGCCCGGACAATCCGTTCGCCGTGCGCGTACAGCCGGCGGAAATCGGCCTGCTTCAAATACTCCTGCAGCTTGCGCTTGCTCAACTTGTTCGAACTGCCGGGTTCGGCCACGAAGGGCAGGTGGGCAAAGGCCGGCGGTTCGTAGCCCAAACTCCGGGCAATGAACCACTGGCGCGGCGTATTGGAAAGATGCTCGACCGCCCGGATCACATGCGTGATTCCCATCTCATGGTCGTCGACGACACTGGCCAAGTGGTACAGGCACGATCCGTCGGCCCGTTGGATCACGTGGTCCTGCTCGGAGGTCCAATCGATCTCCAGCTGGCCGCGCACGAGATCGTGGAATTGGCATTGGCCGCTGCGGGGCATCTTTAGCCGCACCACCGCTTGCCGTCCCTCGGCGGCAAAGCGAGCGGCCTGGTCCTCGTCTTCCGCCATCCAGCGGCGGCTGTAGCAGAAGCTGCGCTGTTCTCGTTCGGCCGCCGTACGCTCTGCCTGGATCTCTGCGGGGTGAGCGAAATCGCGATACGCGGCGCCGACCTCCAGCAACCGGGACACCGCCTGACGGTGACGGTCCGCCCGTTGCGATTGGAAATACGGCGCATGCGGGCCCCCGACTTCCGGTCCTTCGTCCCAGTCGATACCCAACCAGCGAAAACCGTCCAGGATCGGCTCCAACGCCTCCTGCAGGTTTCGCTGTTGGTCCGTATCATCGATGCGCAGGATAAACTGACCGCCATGTTGGCGGCTGAAAATCCAATTGAACAGCGCCGTTCTTACGCCGCCGAGATGCAACTGGCCCGTCGGGCTGGGGGCAAAACGAGTTCGAACCGTCATGAGATCATTTCTAAGTTAAACGCCTCCGAGTCGCGAGGCAACGGCGGAGTTACCCGGGTGCAGGAACGGGCTTGCCGTTGGCGTTCACGCTTCCGCGTGCGTACCAAGCGTGAACTCCAACCATCCGACCGAGCCGGGCTCTTTGCGGAGCGGGCAAAGACGCCATTTGACCTTGTTTGCCCCTTGGGTTAAAGGGGGAGGGATGCGAAAAGATGCGGCGGCCCCGGCTTCAGGCACCGGTGGCCAGCAGCAAGAACAGCAGAAAGAGCACGACCAGGACGACGGCGATTATCGCCCAATGGAACCACATCTTGCTGGCCCGTTGTTCCTGCAGTTTCCGCTCCAGTTCCCGCTGCCGCCGCGCCTCCAGGCTGTGGCGGCGAAGCAAGCGAAACTGGGTTTCGCATTGGGGGCACAGCACCTCCTGGTCCAACATTTCTGCCGGCGTTTCCAAAACCTGTTTGCATTGGGGGCAAGGGATATGCAACTGTTCCGGGGGCTTTGAAACCCCTTTCGGAAGGGATTCTTCTCGGCGGGCAGAGCTTCCGCTCTCTGGAGGCATGATGTTTTGCCAGTCGGAGGCATCTTCCGCCTTTCCCTTTCGCCGCTTGCGGCGCCGCCGACCGATCGGTCGGCGTGGGGACGCTTGGACCACGGGCATCTCGCCCGACGATTCCGCCACGGGAGGGGTCGCTGAAGGAGCCGGTTGGACCGGGGGATTCGCGGCGACGGGAATCACGAACAGCGCGTGGCAGATTGGACACTGACTCTGCTGGCCTGCTTGTTGCGGATCGGCTTGCAAAAGGTTGGCGCACTGCGGGCATTGGAACTGGAACATCTGTCTCTTACCTTCCTTTTACAGGGTGCCTGTATCCCAATTCAGACGGCTTTGAACCCAAGGGTCGCCGGGGTTTTCGATCCTGCTTTGGCGACGGCTCTCTGGGGGGGAACTATCTGGACTCGCGGAACCGTGTTAAACTGAGGTTGTTGTGGAGATCATGCTTTGAGTCAAGGCAAACGAACATCATTATCATCGACCGAGGAATTGGGGCAATGTGGACTGATCCTTCCCAAGAGCCAGCGGATGCTCGTGTGAACCCTGCCCGAACGGGCGAGAGCGACGAACCGGTTTCGTGTTCTGAAGAGACGCCCGTGCCGCGGGAACGGCGGAAGATCCAAGTGGGTTCGCGTACCGCAGGAACTCGTAGCGGCCGTCCACCCAGGGCCGCTACGGAAGGGGGGCAAGCGGGTGCCCGGACGCAGGAAACTTCGGGCACGGGGGCAACGGGTGACAAGCCGGCGGACCAGGCTTCTTCGAGAGGCCCTGGCGAAGCGGACGGGGGCGCCATTCCGGAGCAACCGGAGTCGAGAGTCCCTCGACCTTCGCGGCACGACCGCCTGACGCCGGAAATGGAGCGCGAGTTGGAAATGGCCTTGGGCGGCGCCTCGATGGAGGAGTTGCTGGGTGCGGCGCCGGCGGTGGGGGCGGAGTCGGAGGCCCTGGAGGTCGATTCTCGCCATCCGGCGACGGTGGTCAAGATTCATGGCGATAATGTCTTCTGTTCGCTGGGAGGGCGGAATGACGCCGTGGCCTCCCTCCGCCAGTTCGACGAGCCTCCGGCAATCGGCACGCAGATCGAGGTGATCATCCGCAGCTATCACGCCGAAGACGGCTTGTACGAAGTCAGCGTGCCCGGGGCATCGGTCGAGGTTCACGATTGGTCCGATCTGGTCGAAGGGGCGGTGGTCGAAGCCCGGATCACGGGTTCGAACGTGGGGGGATTGGAGTGCCTGGTCAATCAGATCCGCGGCTTCATCCCGGCCAGTCAGGTCGGCATGCACCGTGTGGACAATTTTGCGGAATACTACGATCAAAAACTGCCGTGCGTGGTCACCGAGGCGAACGAGCGGCGGCGGAATCTGGTGCTCAGTCATCGGGCCGTGTTGGAGCGGGAGAAGCAGGCGGAGCGCGAGCGGCTGTTGGAAGAGTTGGAGGTTGGTCAGATCCGCGAGGGGCACGTCCGCAGCCTGCGACCTTTCGGCGCCTTCATCGATCTGGGGGGCCTCGATGGATTGGTCCACATCAGCCAGTTGAGTTGGGAGCGGGTGGGGCATCCCAGCGAAATCCTGCAGGAGGGGCAGAAGGTGCGGGTCAAGGTGGAGAAAATCGATCCCCAGACGGGCAAGATCGGGCTTTCCTACCGCGACCTTCTGGATCATCCCTGGGACCGTGTGGATGAGCAATTTGCGGTCGAGAGCACCGTCAAAGGCACGGTGACCCGGATAGCCAAATTTGGGGCTTTCGTCAAGATCGCTCCGGGCATTGAAGGTTTGGTGCATATTTCGGAGCTGGCCCATCACCGCGTGGTTCAGGTCAGCAGTGTGGTCGAAGAGGGTCAGGAGATCGATGTCAAGGTTTTGTCGATTGACCGGGAGAACCAGCGCATCAGCTTATCCCTGAAGGCGGCCCATCCGCTGGCCGAATCT
>SLEY01000700.1 GCA_007124535.1 Planctomycetaceae bacterium | reverse complement strand
CGACGCCACCGGGGGTTTCAGTGAACGCGTCTTTGCCTCGGAAGAAATCTGGTTTTCACGGTCCTTGCAGAAATGGGGCCGAAGCCGCGGCCTCCCCTTCCAGGTCATCGATCGGCCGCGGATCCTCACGTCGGCCCGCAAAATCCAAGTCCGCCCCGTGCGGAATCTGCTGGCCTTCTTCTTCGTGTTGGTCTTTCCGCCTGCCATTTATTTCCGCAAGTTGTCTTACATTTGGTACCGTCGGAGGTAAATTCGGGGCCGGCCGCGAATCGGCCCCCGGTTTCCGTCTGGACACATCCGGCCCGACTCGATAGTCTGACTTGCGGCTTTGCCAAGGATGCGCAAAGAAGACTTAATTCACCCAGAGGAGCGGGAAATGGAATTCAACCTCTTTACCTGGATACGTGAGGGCGTCAAGCAGTCGGTTCTTTTAGGGGTTTCCGATGCCATTGAGATCGTCGGCATGCCGGAGGATTCCGAAGAGATCAGCCCCCGTTTGTTGGAGTTCATGCGCGAGGGATCTTCGGGATCGACCCCTCGCCGCAAGACCACGGAAACTCGCCGCAAACGGTTGGGCAAATCCCTGAAAGATCTGGACGCCGACAAGAGCTAGATTCTCGGGGAGTTCGAACTTTGGATCATTTTACGGATCGACTGATTGCCGGGATCCGGCGTTGTGGCAACCCCGTATTGGTCGGTCTGGACCCCCGTCCCGGGGACCTGCCTGGTCCACTTCGGCCTCAAGATTCCGGGGACCTCCCGGCATGGGCGCAAGCCTACCAGCAATTCTGTTGTGGTGTGATCGACGTGATCGCGCCGCTGGTCGCCGTGATCAAGCCGCAGGCGGCGTTTTTCGAGCAACTGGGCCCGGCGGGCATGGCGGCCCTGGCCCGGGTGATGGATCACGGGCGACAGAAAGGTTTGCTGGTGATCCTGGATGGCAAACGCAACGACATCGGATCGACGGCAACGGCGTATGCCCAGGGTTATCTGGGAACTATACCACCAAGTGGATGGGGTGCGGATGCGTTGACGGTCAGTCCCTATCTGGGTGAGGACAGCCTGGAACCTTTCGTGCAGACCGCCCAGGCAAGGGGCGCGGGCGTTTTTGTTCTGGTCAAGACCTCCAATCCGGGTGGTAAGCGATTCCAGGATCTGCAGGTCGAGGGTCGCCCCTTGTACGCGCATGTGGGCCAGCTGGTGGAATCGCTGGCCGTTCGCACGTTGGGTCGCAACGATTATGGGGCGATCGGCGCGGTGGTTGGGGCAACCTACCCTGCCCAGTTGGGTGAGCTTCGTGCCGTCTTGCCGCACTGTTGGTTCTTGGTGCCCGGCTATGGCGCCCAGGGCGGTGCGGCTGCCGACGTGGCGGGTGCGTTTGACGCCCGGGGATTGGGGGCGATTGTGAACAGCTCGCGAGGGATCATTTTTGCGCACGATCGGCCGGAATACCGCCAGACCTATGGCCCCCGGCGTTGGCAGGAGGCGGTCGAGGCGGCGACGCGGGCGATGATCGGCGAGCTACAGGCGGCCACACCGGCGGGCCGTCTCTCGGAAGGGTCGGGGTAACTCAACGCTCCCCGCTGGACGTCCGTAGTTTGGGCATTCCTGCCCGACGATCCCCATGATGGATTCACAGTGAGGGACTTCGTGCATTCAGGGGCGTTCGGCGAATCGCAGGAAATGATCTATCCGCAGCGATGTGGCCGGTCTCTGACCGAGCCACTTGGCCGACCGCAGGTCTCCCCTACCGCGGGAGACCTTCGGTCGGCGGTTTCGGCGGGGTCGGAGACCCTCGCCGAGCGCGGTAGACGATTTCCTGCGGGTTGCCTTATGTACCGTCGACCGTGATTTGCGGCACGAGGGAGCGCTTCACGGTGCCGGTCCCCGTGGCGGCTTTGGACGAGCCGTGTTGCCGTTGACCTGACCGGTTTTGTCGGTGAGGCCGATAGCGGGTGAATGCCGAGCGGGTTATCCTGGAGGTTTGCCTGGACGATTCCGTCCTTTTGCTAAGCCAAGGAGCGAACAGATGAAAGTACCCGAGAATTTTCCCACGTCGGATCGACCTCTCCCCCTGGGCCGTCGCCAGTTCCTGAGCGGAACGGCGTGTCTGGCTGCTACGGCAGCGGCCGGCTCCGTGTCGCGAGCGGGCGCGGCGGATGACAACGGCACGGATCGCCAAGTCAAGTTGGGCATGGTTGGTTGTGGGGGACGTGGATTGTGGATTGGACGGTTGTTTCGCGACCATGGCGGTTATGCGATGCATGCGGTGGCGGATTACTTTCCGCAGGTTGCCGACGCGGCGGGCGAGGAATTGGGCGTGGACGCCGCGCACCGCTTCCACGGTTTGGACGGGTACCGCCGGCTGATCGAAAGCGGAGTCGAGGCGGTGGCCTTGGAAACGCCGCCGTACTTCTTTCCCGAGCATGTCCAGGCGGCGGTCGAAGCCGGGTTGCATGTGTTCCTGGCCAAGCCGGTGGCGGTCGATGTTCCCGGTTGCCGGCAGGTCGAAGCGGCGGCCCAGCGAGCGGCGGAACAACAGCAATGTTTCCTGGTCGATTACCAGATGCCGACCGATCCCCACGTGTCGGAGTGTGCCCGGCGTTACCGGGAGGGCGCGCTGGGGAACCTGAGCATGGTCAAAAGCTTCTACTACGGCGGCCTGTTCGGCGATCCGCCCTTGACCGACAACCTCGCGGATCGGTTCCGCTCGCTGATCTGGGTGAACGACAATGCCCTCGGCGGCAGCTATCACGTCAATGCCTGTATCCATCCGGTTCAAGCCATGATGTGGGTGCTGGATCAGGTCCCGGTCGCGGCGGCGGGGATCTCGCGGATCGCTCGCCAGAATCCGCACGGCGACAGCCATGACATGTTCGGCATAACCTACGAATTCGAGGACGGATTGTTGTGGACGCACACGGGACGTCACGCCCGCGGGCTGACCGGTCCGGACGACCCGCTGGCCACTTGCGAGTTCCTGGGGGATGCCTACATGAAGATCGGCTACGGAGGCCAGGCGCTGATCCGCGGCGGCTCCCATCACTATCCGGGCGGCCCCATCGAAAACCTCTACGGGGCGGGGGCGACCCGCAATATCGCTACCTTTTACCAGGATATCCTGGCCGGCAATGCCGCAAATCCCACCGTGCCCATGGCGCTCGCCAGCTGCCTGGCCACGATCTTGGGACGAGAAGCCTGCGCGCGAAAAAGCTACCTGACCCTGGACGAGGTGTTGGCAGAAGCTCACCCGCTGGAGGTCGATCTGTCGGGTTTGACGCGGTGATTACAGGATCTCGGGCTCAGGCGACCAGCGAGGAGGTCGTTCGCCTCGGAGGCTGGCCGACCAGGCGAATGTTGATGCCCCATTCCTTCAATCGGTAGAGTGGGTCTTCTCCGAAAGCCACCTCCTTCTCGGACAGTAGCGGGAGCACGGTTGCCAACGGGCCCACCGCCGAACCGTTCAGCGAGATGGGAAGTTTGCGTCCGGAGGGTTCTTCGACCTCGACCCGGCATTCTCCGGGCGTCCCCCACAGGGCGGCCGGGCCGCCAGCCGAATTCGAGCTGTCGCTCGGCTGCCATGGGTCCGCTCCCGTTG
>SLEY01000652.1 GCA_007124535.1 Planctomycetaceae bacterium | reverse complement strand
GCTGACCGTATTCGCGGCGAAACCACTCCAGCTGCTCCGCCGCAACCGTCGCCCCCATCGCCGCCCAGCGGCCGCGGGCCACGTGCGAGTCGACCATGATCCCCATCTTCAGCACTTCCGGACGGAGCCCGGGTTCCTCCAACGCGGCCAGGACCATCTCCCAGGTTCCCGTCACGTCGCACACCACCCCCGGACGGAACGCCCCGGTCGGCAGGGCGCCGCACAGGTAGTCATGCCCCCCCAAAACCACCGGCGTTCCCACCGGTAAACCCGTCGCCGCCGCCGCGCTGCGATGCACCTCACCCAAAACCGTTCCACTGGGGTGCGGATCACACAGCCAATCCGCGTCGATGCCCGATCGTTCGATGACCTCGTCCGACCATCGCTGCTGCCGCTGATCGAATAGCAAGGTGGTCGAAGCCATGCTGTAATCGGTGGCCAGGACACCACACAATTGGTAGTTGATGAAATCTTCGATCAGAACCCATTTGTGAGTCTGACTCAGGATGTCCGGCTCGTGTTCGGCCATCCACAGCAACCGCAGGGCTGTATTGAATACCCAGATCTGGTTGCCACTGATCTGAAACTGCCACTCGGCCCCCATGTTCTCCAGCCACCAGCGCTGTTGAGGCTCCGTCCGCGGGCAGTGCCAGGAGATGAAGGGATAGAGCCAACGCCCTTGACGATCCAGGGGCAATCCGTCCATTCCCATCCCGGTGACCGCGACACCGCGAATCCGCTGGGGATCCTCCAACTGGCTCACCGCCTGCTGGAGCACTTGGCAGATGCCGCCCCAGATATGCTCCGGCTCCCAGACGACCCATTCGGGGTGTTCCGGGTTCGGGTGCGAGCGCTGGATCGGCTGGCTGCCCTGGGCCACGGCCCGTCCGGACGTGTCGTAGACAATCGCTTTCAGGTTGGTGGATCCGAGATCGATTCCGACAAGATAGTCCATGGTAAGCTCCGCTGGTTGCGGTTCGTGTGGATAGGAACCAAAGAACGGGTGGCGGCGATAGCCCATGTTCCAGCCCCCTACGGGACGGTCCTGCAAGACCGAGTCGCCCCTTGGAGGCTATCGCGGACTGGAGCGACAATCAAGTGGCGGCGAGGCATTCGCCGCAGAAAACCGGGGGAAGCCCGTATCGCAGAACGGGTGTTCGGAACAGACCGAATTCAACGTCCGCGCGGAACCCGAAAACGAAGGGGGTTCGCCTCAAGACCCTGGCGCCGGCCTGCGGGATTCTCGCCCGTGCTCTGCCGCCTCAAATCCGGCCCAACCGTTCCAGCAATCGCTCGCGAGGGTCTTTCAGACCATCGGCCAGACGTTTCAGGGCTTCGGTCTCGATCTGCCGAACTCGTTCGCGAGTCAACCCCAGGGCGTGCCCAATCTCTTTCAATGTGTGCGGATCGGTGCCTCCCAATCCGAAACGCATCCGCAGCACGGTCGCCTCGCGGGTTTCCAGTTCTTCCAGCAACTGCATCACGTTCTTCAACACGTCGCGTTCCAGCAGCATGTCTTCCGGCGTGCGTGCCCGTTCATCCATGACCGTATCCCCCAGAGACCAACCCGCTTCCGTCTGGTCGGTCTGAGGGCTTGAATTGTAGATCCGGATGGCCTTCTTAATGATGGGCAGCTTTTTCTTGGGCAGTCCCAACACGCGAGCCACCTCTTCAGCCGTGGGGCTGCGGCCCAGTTCTTCGCTCAAGCGAGTCGTGGCACGCCGCCATTTGGACAGCAGTTCGACCATATACGCGGGGATCCGGATGGTTTTCGCCGAGTTGATCAAGGCCCGCTTGATCGATTGTTTGATCCAATAGCTGGCATAGGTACTGAACCGCGTCCCGACGGCCGGGTCAAAGCCCTCGACCGCCCGCAGCAGCCCCAGATTGCCTTCTTCGATCAGATCTTGCAGGCCGAGTCCCTTGCCGGCATAGCCGCGGGCAATATTGACCACCAGCCGCAGGTTGGCACGCACCATGCGATCGCGCGCCTCGGCGTCTCCTTGGGCAATTCGCCGAGCTAACTCCCGTTCATCGGCCGCCGTGAGGAGTTTGGTGGCGTTGATTTCGCGGAGGTAGGTTTCCAAGGGAGTCTGGGGCGCCGCATCGGAGCGCCGCCGACTCCGTGTGACCGCTGCCAGTTCCTCATCCTCGCTCACCAACGGCTCCGGGTCCTCAAAATCGCCGTGCTGGAGATCGTCGGTGTCCACATCGTCGGCCGCCTCCAGTTCGTCGGTTTCTTCGATTGCGGCCGCCATCAGAAAATGCACCCCCCCCTCTTCGGCTAGAGAATCAAGTTCGGTATAGGGATCTGCAGCGCTGAAATGCATGGGTCTTGAATCTCACAGCTGGCACGGTCATCCGGTCCGTGCAAAATAAGGGCAATCCAAACTTGCCCGAAAGACAAACGCGAGTCAGCGGAACGGGAACCGGACAGCTTCCGTACGGCCAATTCTCGCACCGTTTCCAGCTAGTCTATCGACGCCGGGCCCCCGCGGGCTGCACCCCAGTCGGCAAGCAATGAAGTATGCCGCCTGTGCCAATCATGCCAAACACAACGGTTGTATCCGAGGTAGACGCGGCATCCTGCCGCGTTCCCATCTCGCGGTCCCCAATCATGCCCAGCACAACGGCAGGCTCCGAGCACGGGCCGGCTGAGGGTTCAGGGGAATGCGTCTCCCTTCGAATGCGGGGTAAATTCGAGCACGGTTTCGCACCATTCGGCCGTATTCAGCAGGTGGGCGTCTTGGCCGGCGGCGGCGATCAATTGCAGGCCGCAGGGCAGTCGGCCCGGGGCCAGACCGCAGGGAACGCTCAGGGCGGGCAGGCCGGCGTAGGACCAGGGAATGGAAAAGGCCGGATCGCCGGTCGACTGGAGACCGGCGGGGGCTGGAGTGGTGGTCGATGGCATCAGGGCGATGCAGCCCGCCGGCAGCCGTTGCGCCATCTGCTGCTGGAACAGTTCCCGGTGGCGGAGGGCGAGCGAGTAATCGACGGCGGCGGTGGCCAGTCCTTCTTCGATCAGGGCGGCCATTTCAGGCGGGTAAGCGTCCGCGTTCTGGGCGAAACTGGAGAAATGGTTCTCGGCGGCTTCCACGGCCAGGATCAGCCGATGCATGGCGTGCAGGTTGCGAAAGCTGGGGGGCAGCTGCAGTGGCCGGAGCGCGGCGCCGGCTTGTTGCAGACGAGCCAAGGCTGCTCGGGTGACTGTTTGCACAGCCGCGTCGGCCTGCTCGACAAACGGGTCCTGGATTTCGAACAGCGTGGGGGGATGCAGGGGCGATTGGCGAGGCATTTCCTGATCCGCCAGCACGGCCAACAGCCGGCGCAGGTCGGCGACCTGCGGGGCCAGCGGTCCCACGTGATCCAGATGCCGGCTGAGGCTGACCACCCCGCGAGCATCGACCAGGCCGTGGGTGGGTTTCAGGCCGCAAATGCCGCAGTAGGCGGCGGGTCGGATGATCGAGCCGCCGGTCTGCGAGCCCAGCGCGCCCCGGCACATGCGGGCGGCGACGGCCGCGGCGCTGCCGCTGCTGGATCCGCCCGGCGTGTGTTCCGGATTCCAAGGATTGCGGGTGGCGGCCGGATCGAAGTGAGCGAAGGGCGTGGT
>SLEY01000679.1 GCA_007124535.1 Planctomycetaceae bacterium | reverse complement strand
CGTTCGACGGGGCCGAGATCCTGACCATGCCGCCCCCTTCCAGCGGCGGGGTGGCCTTATTGCAGATCCTGAACACCCTGGCCGCCTGGGAAGCGCAGGGGAATCGCCGATTCCAAACGCTGGAGGAACGGGATCCCGAATCGATCCAGGCGTTGGTCGAGGCCATGAAGCACGCCTATGCCGACCGTGCCGCCTTCCTGGCCGATGCCGACTTCGTCGACGTCCCCGTCGACCGGCTGATCAGCCCGGCCTACGCCGCCGAAATCGCGCGCCAGATCGACAGCGGCCAGACTCGCGAACCCGCCGCCTACGGCGCCGCCGCCCTCGGCGCCGGGGGGACCAGCCACCTGTCCGTGATCGATGCCCGGGGCAATGCGGTCGCCTGCACCGAAACGATCAATCTGGGATTCGGCAGCTGGGTGGTCGAACCGACCTACGGCATTGTCCTGAACAATCAAATGGACGACTTCACCGCTCGGCCCGGCGAACCTAACGCCTTCGGCTTGATCCAGAGTGACAAGAACGCCGTCCAACCGGGCAAGAAGCCCTTGTCCAGCATGACCCCGACGATCGTGTTGCGCGACGGCCGGGCCACCCACAGTCTGGGCGCCTCGGGCGGTCCCCGAATCATCAGTGCGACTTTGCAAGTGCTGTTGCACATGGTGCGTTTCGGGCAATCGCCGGCGGAGGCGGTTCGGCAACCCCGCCTGCATCACCAGTGGATGCCCGACCAGGTGCTGGTCGAAGAGCCGCTGGACACCACGCTCGGCGATCTGCTCCAGCAGTTCGGGCACACGGTTGTCCGCCGCAGCCCCCTGGGCGTCTGCCAAGCCGTTTCCCGAGACGCCACCGGCCTGCGCGGCGCCGGCGACCCGCGGAAAGGCGGAACCGCCGCCGGATACTGAACGGCGGTTCGCTCGGCCCGGGTTGCCACGACGACCATCATTTCGGCGAATCATACCGCGCGGCTGTACTTGGGTCGTTTCCCGCCCAGCCGGAGGCCCCGGCGGAATCTCAGGGGACGCGCCGGACCACATAGGCGCAGAATTCCCCTCCGCCCGTCTCGGGGAGCGCTGCGAGGGGAACGCGGACGGGGGCGCCGTCGAACACGCCCTCGGCAACCGGTGCCCCGAAGAAGTCCAACGCGCTTAAAATGCGGAAGCGATCGCCCGGGGTGAGAAACCCGCCCAAATCGGCCTCGACCGCCGGCGCCCGCTCCCAATTGAAAATGGCCAGATGAGCCCGGTCCTCGTCGTAACGATTGGGGCGCAGAATCACGCGTGCCCGTTCGTCGGGTCGAGGCTCCTCTGACGCCAGTACCAGATTGTTGCCCTCATCCACCTGGCGATAGCGGTTGATGCGGAGCGGCGCATTGATCACCAGATTGTCCCGGACGACACAATCCTGATTATATGGGGCCGTGTAACCGATCTGGAGCGGAACCTCGTAGAGGATATTGTCGCGGACCACAATCCCCTCACTGGGCCGCCCGCCGCCGATCAGCACCCGCTGCCGTCCCCCTTCGCGAAGGGGCGCAAAGGAGATGTTGCCGAGGATTCGGAAGTTGTTGACAAACGCGTTGCGGCTGCCATAAGCCTGAATCGTCGTCGAGTAGTTGCCCCAGAGGATGCAGTCGGTGATCCATTTTTCGCCTTGGTCATTCTGGGTGTAAATTCCAGGGCCGTGGTAACGGTCGGGACCGATCCAGCCGTTTTGGTAAATCAAACAGCCATGCAGCTCGGAATCCAGGGCCATCCGCCAAAAACTGACTCCGGTCGAAGCGTTGTTATGGATCACCAGGTTGATGAATTTGCATTCCACGGCCGAGGTGATATTCAGACCGCCGGCGGGCCGACCGGGATCGTCGACATGGCTGCCCGGCTGATCGACCCGGCGATCCCACGAGCGGGTTTCGGAGACCGTGAATTCCAGGTCCCACACCCAAACATATTGGGGGTTCCGGGTCGTCAGTCCGCCGTCGATGGTAACTCGCTGGCCGGGGATCGGGCGGATATGAATCGGTTGATCCGGGGCGCCGCTCAAGCCCAGGACGAAGGCTCCGGCCCCTCGCCTGCGTTCCGGATGACGATAAGTCCCTTCTTCAAGGTATACAGTCGAGCCGGGTTCGATGTTCTGACTGCCGGCGAACACGGACGCGATATCCCAAGGGGATTCGCGCGTCCCCCGCTGATCGGGTTGCCCCTCGGGCGCCACAAAATACTCGGCGGCGCCGGCCGGTGGCGAAACTGCCCCCAGCATCAGAATCCAAGCGAACCATCGCATCGTCGCGCTCTCCAAAAAAAGATCGGCCAAAACACCAACCGTACCCACGGGACTGCGTGCCGGGAAGGGGGGCCTGAGCCACCTGGTTGACAACCTCACCCACTTCGTAGGCAAAAGTAACCGTCGGTGGTAGTGCAGAAGCATTGCTCAAGCGACACACGGTCGGTGGAGGCGAAATTCGAACCCATCGTTCTCATGCTTCTGCGGACCCATCGTTCCCACACTTCTGAGGCGCTATCGTTCCTGCACTTCTGCGTACCTATCGTTCCCACGCTTCTGCGTGGGAACGCGAGATCGGACGCTTCGCGTCCCGTGGAACCCTCGTAGTCAACCGAAAGGGATGCGACGGATTTTCAAGAGTGAACGTGGAAGAGACGCGAAGCGTCGAAAGAGTGCGTTCCCACGCGGAAGCGTGGGAACGATGCGAAGCGTGGGAACGATGCCTGAATCAGGCCTTTGGCTCGTTCAACACCCGGCCGGAGGCGCCGGCAAAGCCAGCGCGCCGGCGCCTCCGGCTGGGCGTTAAACGATCTGCGGAATCGGGTCTCTTCAACCGTGTGCGGTAGATGTCGAACAACGACCGTAGGGCACCGGCGCGTTCCCCGGCGCGGAATGCGCTTGCAGCCGGGTTGCCTTGCGGATTATACTCGAATCATTGGGAGCATTTCCTCTGGGATGCTTGAGATGGGGACGAGGAGCTAAAATGATGGGTGTTTGGTGGCGGCTTGCACGGCGAGTTGGGGCAATCTTGTTGGTCATTCTAGCAGGGGGTCAGGAGGTTTCCTCCGGGGCGGACTCGGAGAATCTCGCGCCGCGGGCCACGATCACGGCGAGCGGGCGGCACAGCGACGGGTACCGGGGGCAGTTCACCGCCAACGGCCGGATCCCGGCAGCCGGTTCGCGAAACGATGTGGGGCAGGCCTGGTGCCTGCCGCAGGACCAGGCGGCCGGAGCGACCCTGGTCTACCGCTGGCCGGAAACGGTGACCATCGGTCAGATCATCTACTACGGCCGGACATCCTTCCTCTGGGACGAGAACTTTCTCGAGGTCCAGGTGTCCACGGATCCGGATTCGCCCCCGCTGCTCACGTCGGCCTTGAAGCCCGGTCACGGCCCCCAGCCGCTGACGCTGGAGCAACCGGTCCGCACCCGCACGCTGGCGCTCCGTTTTCCCCGAGCCGACTCGGGTCCCAACCCGGGGGCTTCCGAGATCCAGGTCTTTGCCGCCCCGCGGGAAGCGGACCAGTTGGACCCCTTCCGCTCGCCCTCCGATCCGCCGCACATCGACCAATGTCCGCAACTAACCGCGCGGGTTGCGGCCGGGCAGTT
>SLEY01000343.1 GCA_007124535.1 Planctomycetaceae bacterium | reverse complement strand
GGCCATGCGGAGGCCGTCGTGACGGCCATGCGCCGTCTCGGCTTCGCCGGACTGATCAACTCCCGACCCTCGCGCGAGCGCGACTTGGTGCTGGCGATGGTGGCAGCCCGCATTCTGGAACTCGGATCAAAGCCGGGCACGACGCGTTGGTGGTCGAGCACGACCCTGTGAGAGCGCACATTTTTCTCTGCACGCTGGCCTCCTACGTCCAATGCCACCTGATTGAGGCCTGGCGTCCGCTACTGTTCGCGGACGAGGAGCGCGAACGCAAGGCGACTCGCGACCCCGTGGCGCCGGCAGAACGCTCGGAGGGGGCGCTTCAGAAGGTGCACACCAAGCAGCTTGACGACACGTCGGTCGTCCATTCATTTCGCACGCTGCTGAAGGAGATGGCTGGCATCGTTAGCAACGTGTGTCGCGGTCCCGCTCTCGGTGCGGACGCCCCGACTTTCACGAAGACCACCATGCCCAACGGGAAGCAGCAACAGGCCCTCAACCTGCTCCGGAGTACAAACGTGTAGGCAGAACCACTGCAGCTGTTTTTGGCTCATATCCAAGAAGATACGGCAAAAGCTTTGTGTTTGCCGGGGGAACTTCAGGCTAGTCTGCCGAAATCGGAACGTTCATCGCACAGGTCGCGGCTTTGAGATCCGTGGCGCGCTGCCCTGAATGGCAGCTGGCTTCGGGGTCGCGGTCGATGTCGTAGCAGTACAGGTACTCACCGTGGCGCAGGTACAGGCGGCCGCCGCTTACGACGGGATGAGCGAACACCGGCCCCTCGCCCCGGCTGGGCAAACGGAATTGCGAGACGACCTCGTGCCCCTCCGGCATGGCGGGCACCAGCCCCATCTGCCCGCGTTCGCTGAGCGTGTACAGCATTCCCTCGGCGGCCACCACCGAACCCTTGCCCACCCCGCGTTCCAGGTATTGGGTTTCGCCGGTGTGCCAGTCCACGCATGCCCATCGCTCGCGATTGCCTCGCCCGGAACCGTAGAGATAATCGCCTAGCCGCCGCCGAAGGCCCTGTAAACGGGAGCGGCCGGCTGGGACCCATTCGGTGAGGTGACGGGCCTCACACGTTTACCAGGCGACCGCGCACATGGGCGGCAACCGCCTTCGTTCGGGCGGGGCTGTTGAAAACGCAGACCCGCCGGTTCACAATGAGGGAACCGCAGCCTGAGAAGGCTGCCGGACTGAGGACGGAAATCGCACCCCCACTGAGGAGAAAAACCTGATGCGGAAAAAACTACCTTTTCGCCCGTCGCTTGTGACGCTGGTCGCACTCGGCACGATGATGGCCGGGACGCACACGACCGTTCAAGCCGACTCGCCCGACCCGCGGGTGACTTTCGCACAAGATGATGACGCGGGCGCCCTGACGGTACAGATCGACGGGCAAGAGGCGTTTGTGTACCAGTACGGCGACGAAGTGGATTTGACGCACATCTGGCCCCTGCGGAGCCCGTCGGGCAAGAACATGCTGGTTCAACAGACGCAGCCCTTCCCCCACCACCGTTCACTCTGGTTCGCCGACACGGTTCGTTTGGAGGGTGGAGAACGAGGTCGATTTTACGATGCCTACCATACGGGCCAAGCCGGCAAGCCCCCGTTTCGTGATCGGATCCGCCACGATCGCTTCACCGCCGTCGAGCCGGGCGACGAAGGCGGTTACCGGGAGAAGCTGGTGTGGGTGATGGCGCACGAAATCCCCGTGCTGGACGAACAGCGCGACGTGCGGATTGTCCCGCTGGGCAACGGTGAATACCTGCTGGATATGGTCTTCACCCTCACCGCCTCGTATGGCGACGTCGATTTCGTCAGCGATGCCGTTCACTACGCCTGGCCCTATTTGCGGATCAACGAGAAATTCCACGGGGACAACGGCGGGACGATCACCAACGACCGCGGGCAAACGGGTCAAGCGGAGACGAACATGGAGCCCGCGAAATGGGTCGACTACTCCAACACGGTCGACGGCACGACGGAAGGGGTGGCCGTATTCCAATGGCCCGACGGTCAGACACGGCGCTGGCTGACACGCGAATACGGCACGTTCGGTCCCCGCCGTCCGGATGCGCAAAGCGGCCGACCGTTCACGATCCCGCGGGACGGCACGCTGTCGCAACGCGTGGGAATCCTGGTGCATCGGGGCGACGTGGAAACCGGCCGGGTCGGTGAACGTTACGAAGCGTACATCGGCTCGTAGTCCGCACTCAGTCGCCGATGCGGCAGTGCTGGAGGATTTGGGCCGCCGGCATCACATAGCCGGCGAAAAACGGGCCGAACTCGGCGTACACCGCGCTCGCCTCGTCAAAACGCAAACGATAGACGATGTCCTTCAGATACTGCGGCTGGCGTGCCCACAGCGTCACCCCCCACTCCCAGTCGTCCAGACCGATGCCGACCGAGATCAATTGCGAGACTTGGTCGGCAAACCGCATTCCGCTGCGCCCGTGTTCGGTCATCAGCCGGCTGCGTTCGGAGAAGGGCAGCCGGAACCAGTTGGCGCCCACCTCCCGCCGCTTGTTCATCGGGTAAAAGCAAATGGCGGGCCAGTCCGGGAAGTCGGGGGTCAGCCGCTGGCGATTCATGACCGCCAGCCGGGCTTGATAAGCTTTGACCCGTGCCTGGTACGTCGGACTGCTCTCCGATTCGCCCTCGTGGATCAAACGAGCCGCATACTGCGAGACCGTGGGGACGTATTCCGAGACCTCCGTCAGGGAAACAAAGGAGTAGACCGGCTGCAGGCAGGGCCCCAAGCGACCGGACAGCAGCGTCTGATGCACGGCGTCGATCTTCAGCGGGTCCGGATCCATCAGCAGCAAGCCGAAATCCGCTTTATGGCCGCTGACCACAAAGGTTTGCAGGCGGGCCGTCGCCCCCGCGGCCGCCGGATCCAGGGCGGCGATCATTTGGCCTCGTCCCTCGCCAACCTCCGACGCCGCCAACCGACTCAATCCGCTACGGTCGAAACGGTAGTAGAAATGGCAGCAATGCCAGCCGGGCCCCACGTCCCTCGAATGCTCCCGACGCTCCGCCTGCTGGCTCATCAACCCGGGTCCCTTTCGCGCGTTCCCGATCACCGCGCTAGACGCCCGCCAGCAGCCGATCGACGCTGTCCATCAGGCGATCCATGGCAAACGGTTTGCGGATGTAGTCGTCCACCCCCAGCATTTCCGCATACGCCTTGTGCCGGCTGCCCTCATTGGCGGTAATCATGATCACTCGCACGGGGACCGGCCGGGTTCGCCGGAGTTTTTCCAAGACCAGGAATCCACTGCGTTTGGGCATCATCATGTCCAAAATCACCAGATCGGGATCCTCGCGCTCGGCCATCGCCAGACCTTGATTCCCGTCCCGAGCCACCACGATCCGGTGCCCGCGGGCCTCAATCGCGTAACGCATCGACTCGATGATCTCGGCGTCGTCGTCCACCAACAGGACCTTCTTGGCGTCCGGTTCCCCGGTGGGTTGCGTTTGTTCGTGTTGCTTCTGGTCGCCCATCGCTCCCTTTCCCTCCCCCGGAGGGGGTTGTGCCTCGACTGCCCCGCCCTACGCGCCGCAGGACAGGCTCTGTTCATTACATTATACGTTTAGCGAAAAACGGTCACG
>SLEY01000548.1 GCA_007124535.1 Planctomycetaceae bacterium | reverse complement strand
GGCCCGTCTCGGGTCGAGAGCGTCGCGGACTCCGCCTGTGGCTTGACAAACATTTCCGCCTCGAACGTCTGACCCACCAGCGCCGAATAATCGCCCTCCGTCACCTCCGCCCGCAAGAAGACCGACGGGAACGACTCCCGCTCCGCGTCCCGATAACTCTGCAGCTGGAACACCGCCGGGCGATCCGGCCCCAGCGTGATCAACTGGACGTAGCACGCGCTGGTCTGCAACGGTTCGCCCACATCCAAATCGAACTGGCCGGCCATGCCCGCCGTTTCGGCCAGTTGCGTCGTGGTGTCGCGGGCCGTATCCGCCACGCCATCGGCCATCTGCCGAGCCCGATCCGCGCCTTTCGAGGCGGTCTCGCGAACACGCGACGCAATATCCCCCATATCCTGACCGCATCCGGCGAGCAACACCACCCATCCGAACCAACACACCCCACGCTGACACGTTTGCGATACCATAGGGAGGCTCATCTTAATCCAAAGGAAAAGTGATCCAACGGCGGCTGCGACCCAAGCTTCGGCCATCAAGGCCAACCCCATCATCTCCTGAGTGCGGGAGCCGGTCATCGATCACGACGCGCGCTCCCTCCGTTGACGCGAGCAACCGCATCTCCCCATTTTCGTCCCTTGCACCTCACCGGTCAAGCAGCCCCGACCCTGCGGTTTTTCCAATCCAAACGCCCATGCCGGGACCCCAACCCGCCCCTGAACCGTGCGGGCGGACAACCGATCCCTTGACAGACCGAACGAACCACATGCGTGCCATAGCTCCCATTCATCCCACACATCTCATCCATCCCATCCATCCCATAATTCGAATGCCGACGCCCCCATCAAACCATTGCCTTGCCAAATCCCGCAACTTCGCCCCGGTCCTGCACTTCCTTCGGGGGAATTGTCGCGAACTTATAAATTCACTATCCTTTATATGTCGGGGGAATGACCCGCCGCTCCGCCCGTAGCTCCACGCCTGGGTTCGCGACCATTTCCCGGGTTGCACGCATCCGTACCGATTCTTCCCCTTCGGGGATCTTGTTTGCTTTGTGTGAAGTTTTTGGATGAACGATCCGATCGATTTGCCGACACTGAACGCCCGATTCGAAACGGCCAGTGCCACCGAGATTCTCCAGTGGACGTTCCAACGGTTTCCGGCGGAACGCGTTGTGTTCTCCACCAGTTTTGGGGCAGAGGGCATGGCCCTGATGCATATTCTGGTCAGTATGGGCCACATCCCCCGCATTTTTACGATCGACACGGGCCGCAATTTTCAGGAGACGTACGAGGTTTGGAACGAAACGGTTCAACGCTGGGGGGTGGCCATCGAAAGCTACTCGCCCGACCCGGAGGACCTGAGCAAGTTGCTGGACGGCAAGGGGCCGAATCTGTTTTATGAGAGTGTGGAGAACCGCAAGCGCTGCTGCCATGTGCGGAAAGTGCGTCCCTTGCTGCGAGCCTTGAAGGGCAGCGATGTGTGGATGGCGGCCCTGCGTCGCGACCAGGGCGAATCGCGCCGCGAGATCCCCATTATTGACTGGAACGAGACCCATCAGCTGTATAAGGTCTGCCCGCTGGCCAATTGGCTGGAGGAAAACGTGTGGACGTATATCCGCAGCAACGATGTGCCGTATAATCAGCTCTACGATCGCGGGTTCATGACGATCGGCTGCGCGCCGTGCACCCGTCCGGTGCGTCCTGGCGAGGGGCTTCGTTCTGGTCGCTGGTGGTGGGAGAAGGAAGAAGCCAAGGAATGCGGGATTCATATTGAGGACGGCAAGGTGGTGCGGAAGCGGAAGCTGGACTTCCAGATCTAAGGGTTCGGTCAACGTGCGAGACGGGCGCCGGATACGCGGAGGAGGAACAAGGGGTCATGGCGGTTTATGGGAATTTGTGCGAGTTGGTCGGCAAGACGCCGCTGCTGAAATTGTCGCGGTTCGCCCGAGGACTGGACGGCGAGTTGCTGGGCAAGTTGGAGAGCGCAAATCCGGGGGCCAGTGTCAAGGACCGGATCGCCCTGGCGATGATCGAGGCGGCTGAGCAAGGTGGCCAACTGGTTCCGGGATCGACGATCATCGAGCCGACGTCGGGGAACACGGGCATCGGATTGGCCTGGGTGGCGGCGGTCAAGGGCTATCCGATCATCCTGACCATGCCGGAATCGATGAGTGTCGAGCGGCGGAAGATCCTTCAGGGTTTGGGCGCGGAGTTGGTGCTGACACCGGCCCAGGAGGGGATGGAGGGGGCGATCGCTCAGGCCCGCTTGCTGGCCGAGCGGATTCCGGACAGTTTCATTCCGCAGCAGTTCGACAATCGGGCCAATCCCGAGGTCCATTATCGCACCACGGGTCCGGAGATCTGGGAGGCCGCGGGGGGCGAGTTGGCCGCTCTGGTGGCGGGGGTCGGCACCGGGGGTACGATCACCGGGTGCGGGCGATTTTTCAAGGAGCAGGATCCCGACATCCGGGTTGTGGCCGTCGAGCCGGAGGAGTCGCCGGTCCTGGCCGGGGGCGAACCCGGACCGCACATGATCCAGGGCATCGGGGCCGGTTTTGTGCCGGACAACTTCGACGCCCGGGTGGTGGATGAAATCGTGTCCGTCTCGGCCCCCACCGCCATCGCGACGGCCAAGCGGGTGATGCGTACCGAAGGCCTGATGGTCGGCATTTCGGCCGGCGGGAACGCCTGGGCCGCCCTCCAGGTGGCGCAACGCCCCGAGTTTCGAGGGAAACGGGTGGTGACCATCATGTGCGATACGGCCGAACGTTACCTGTCCACGCTCCTGTACCATGAAGACTAATATCTCGAGAGGAAGGACTAGGCCCCATGCAGCGGCAGATGAACAAGCGGCAGTTGAGCGAAGACGAGGAGATCAAAGCGGCCGGGTTGACGTTGGATTTTGATGAAATCGCGAAACGCGGCAGCATGTCGAAAGAGGAGCACGCGATCGCGAAGTGGTACGGGGTGTACGGCTCGCGGCAGAGCGGCAACTTGATGGCCCGGATCGTGGTGGCGGGCGGGGTGGTGACCACGCCGCAGGCCCGGCAGATCGCCCACACCGCCGAGAATCATGCCCAGGGCCGGATCAACATTACCACGCGGCAGTCGTTCCAGTATCACTGGTTAAAAGTGCCCCGCGTGCCGGACATGATGCGGGAGTTGGCCAGCGAGCAGGTGACGACGTATCACGGTTGCGGCGATGTGAACCGCAACACGGCGGCCTGCCCGCTGGCGGAGAATTGCGCCCATGCCCGTCTGAATGTGCGGCCGTATGCCCGCGAGACCGCGCGGCTGCTGGCGGCCTGCCACGATCTGGACAATCTGCCGCGCAAGTTCAAGATCACCTGGTCGGGTTGCCCGGCCGGTTGCGCGCAGCCGTACATGAACTGCTTGGGGCTGACGGCCGTGACGGTCATGCGGGACGGCCAGCCGCAGACGGGTTTTCAAGCCGTGATCGGCGGCGGCATGGGCTGGAAGGGCTTTGTCGCGCAGGAGTTGTTTTCCTGGGTGCCGCCCGCCCAAGCGGTGGCCCTTACCCGGGCGGTCGCTTTGCTCTTCCGCGATCACGGCGACCGTTTCAACCGGTCCAAAGCCCGCTTGAAATTCGTCGTT
>SLEY01000006.1 GCA_007124535.1 Planctomycetaceae bacterium | reverse complement strand
CGGCGGTTCTCGTCGCCCGCGTACTCGTGCGGCGCCAACGTGCCGATGAACTGGGCACTGTCGGGTGTGGCATTGATGCCCGGCGAGTTCACATCGCGGGGCTCGTACTCGTTGATCAACTCCACATTGCGGTCGTGGCTGAAACGATCCAGGCGAATGCTGTTCCAGTCGCCCGGCCGGGGCGGTGTCCGCCCGCCGTCGTTGTTCGTGTCGTTCTGGGGCGAACCGTCGGGACGCAGGCCCGCCGCGTGGCTGTCGTCGGCCAGCGAGGTCAGCACCACCGGCGCTCCCGGCTGCCCGACCACCTGGATGATCCCGCCGATGCGGTCGTGGATCTCGTGCGGCACGCCGGTGGCGACGAAACCGGCCTCGCTGCCGCCTGCCGGATCGCTGTACAACTTGACCACCAGGCTCTCCGTGGGGCTGCTGGCCAACGTCAAACCGCCGTACGTGTGGAAATCGCTGACGTAGATCGTGTCCAGCACGACGTGGACGATGTCCGTATCGTCCCACACGCTCTCCGTCGTCAACGTCTGGCCGCGGACGACCATGCCGTTGATCTCGGTATTGTCCATCCGATTGCCCAGGATCAACGGGCCCTGATTGTCGCGGTAGCCCGGCACGCGCTCGATCCCGCCGGTGGCTCGGCCCGGGTCGCGGCGGAGGATGTGGTTCAGGGCGTTGACGTTGATGCTGATCGCGGCCATCGCCTGATGCGGATTGAGCGGGGTGTCGGTGCGGTCGGCATTCGGGTTGTTGCGGAAGATGTTGTTATAGATCGTGGGCTGGGCCTGGCGGACGAAGATCACGGCCGGTTCGTTGAAGCCGCGGCCGAAGCGATTGGCCTCGGCCTGGCCGCCCTGACCGCGGGCATTGAATTCGAACACGGAATTGGCGATCCGCGCCTCGGCCTGCTCGTGGATTTCCAGCACGTTGAAGGCGGTGAACGTGCCTTCCACCCGGGTCACGCCGCCGCCGTAAGCCAGCACGGCCTGATCGATGCTCACTTGGGACAGCGGCCAGGCATAGATCCCGCCCCAGTCTCCGGCCTGCGGGGCGTTGGGTCCGCCGGGGACCATCGGGCCGTCGTTGCCCGTGTCGAACGTGCCGCCCGCCCCGTAGCGGTCGTCGGAGATCGACGTGAAGATGATCTCCCGGCCGTCTTGGGATTCGGCCAGCAGTTGGGCGCCCATTTCGACCTCGATCCGAGCCCCGGCCGACTTGACCACCAGCGAGGGGTCGATCCGCAACTGGGCGTTGGCCCGCGGCAGGATGTGCCCCGGGTTCAAGTACACGCGATCTTCCGGCTCCACCGGCTCGCCCGCGTCCACGAACACCGGCTCGTCCTCGAAGGACACCTCACCGACCCAGGCATAAGGACCATCGCCCTCGGCGTCGCTGCGGTAGATCCGCCAGGCAATGTATTCGGTGGACTCGGGCGCGGGGACCAGCCCTTCCAGCCGAATCGTGCCTTCCCCGGGCTCTCCCTCTTCGTCCGGATTGCCGGTGATGGTCAGGTTGTGAGTCGGGTCCGAAGGCCGGGACTCCAACCCCAAGCGGTCGATGTAGGTGATGCGGTAGTTGTAGACGCCCGGCGCCAGTTCGCCATCCAACTCGGGCGTCAACTCGATCGTCGCCAGACGAGGCTCGCCCGTCTGCGGGTCGCGAACCGGAGGAACGACCGGGGGCACATCCAGCCGGCCGCCCCGGGTTGTGCCGTCATCCTCGAACCACGTGTCCTGGCCGTTCAATTGGGCCACCAGCGTGTAGGGCCCGTTGTTCTCGCTGCGGTACAGACGGCGGGCGACGTAAGGCGAACTGGCACGCGGCAACTGGGTCAAGCGGATCTGCTGATTCCCGGCCGCCACCTGGGCGGCCGTAATCGTCAGCGGCGTCCGGACTGCCGTGCCCTGATAGCCGAAGCTGGCCGAAGCCGGACTCTCATAGCCGAATCGGTCCACATAAGTCAGCTTGTAAGTATAATACGTGTCCTCGCCCACCTGGCCCAACTCGCCGCCCCGCACCACCTGCGACTTGACCAGCCTCACCGGCGGCGCCGTGGTGTATTCCATCGCCCCACCCGGACGGGAGGCAATCGCCAAGTTCTCGCGCAGCACATGCACGATGTCCTGGTCGTCCCAGCGAGCGGTGACGTCCAGTTTCTGGGCCGTGCCACCGGCCGGAGTCGCCACCCGCACAAACAGGCCGTTGATCGAATTCTCGGCCAGCGCGTTGCCGTAAATCTGCGGACCGATCCGGCCATAATCCGCGGTGAACGGAATCCGCTGGTGCCGCGGGGCGTGGAAATTCGTTTCCTCGAAACTGTTCGGACTGGCCGACAGCGCCGCATCGGCACTGAACTGGATCGAGTTGAACGTCAACGTCGGGCGGGTGTCCGTCAAATGGATCGGGTTCACCACCGTGGACACCGAATGGATCAGCACCGTCCCGCCACCGTAGCGGATATCCGCGTGATTCACATAGTTCAGGAAGATGCCTTCCTCATCGTAAACGAAATTGCCCTCGGCCCGGTCAATGTCGTCCCGGAAGACGATCCCGCCCCAGTCGCCGGGCGCCGGGGTGGTCTGGAACGGATTCGTGTCCAATCCGATCGTCTCGTCGTTGTAGGACGTAAAGTACACCATGCCCCGTGCCGGCTGGTCCCGCTCGTCGATCACCCCGTCCTGGTTGGTGTCCGTGTAGATGATCTGGTCGTCCTCATCGACGAGGATCGGCGTGCCCAGAACCTGCAGGGCGCCGCCGCTGCGGTCGATCCCGGCCGCCGAACTGCCGACCCCGATCCGCGCCCGCCGCAGCTGGAAGATCGCATTGGCGTCGATCATCATCGTCACCCCCCGCGGCACCTCCAACGTCGCACCGTCGGCCAACGGATTCCCCCCGCTGTCGAACCCGATTTGATAGGCCCGGTTGTCCTCCAGCGTCTCCCAGCGGCCATCGGCCCCCGGATTGCCGACGATGCGCAGGATGTCGTCCGGCCGGAGCCCGTTGGCAGGATTCAAAGCCACGGCGATGTTGTTGAACGCATGCTCCTCGGTACCCAAGCCGCCGTAGGGAGCCATCTTGTCCACAAACAGCGTCCGCGGCCCGCGGTCTGCCCCCGGACCATTCGCCAAATCCAATTCGCTGATCGGCGGAGCCACCTGGAACCAAAAATTGAAGATCCCCCCGGGAACACCGTCCCCGTTGCCGTCCAGGAACGTGGGCTCTCCATGCCGATCATGAATCGTCCGCGCCGGTTTGGTGATGTCCGGCCGGAATCCCAACCGCAACTCGTACTCGCCCTCCGTCGTCCCGCCAAAACCCGTGTCCTCGATGATCGGATCGTACTCGTCATTGCCGCTGGCACTGACTCCGACAAAATACGTGCCTTCGCCCAGTTCCAACTCGACAAACGAATCGCGGCCGTAATAGTCGTCATTGCGGGCCAGCAACTCGTAAGAGCCGTCGCCGTCCCAATGCCAGACCGTCAGGACCGTGTCCAGCAAGCTGCCCGTCCGCTCGGCCATCGTCTCGGCCGTAAACAGGCCGGTGACCCCCGCCGGCACCTCGAAACGGAACAGATCGATGTCCTTGCTCTCGGGATAGTACAAATG
>SLEY01000367.1 GCA_007124535.1 Planctomycetaceae bacterium | reverse complement strand
CGGCACAGGTAGTCCTTGGCGGCACGCGTGGTCGCCGCTTCCAACGCCTCCACCAATCGGCTCTCCAATTGCCGAGCCGCGGCCTCGTCGCCATGCGCGCCGGACACCGCCCGGTCCAACGCCTGTAACGGCGCCCGATCGCTACCCCAGTCGTAGGTTTCCAGGACCTCGAACGCCCGGTCCCAGGCCTCGTCCGCCACCGCCGGAACGCGGACACCGATCAGCAGCCCGGCGACCAGGAACGTGATACCCCAAGTGATTTTCGCAGCCACGTCGATTTCTCCTTCGGCTTCGTTGTACGGATAGGTTTCATTGTACGGAAAGGATGGGTTCGGTCATACGTCGGCATCCCCTTCGGCCGCCCGCCCGCCGCCTACCGGCGGATGGACTCCCATCCGGAGCCCCCAGGGTTCGCGCCGTGAGCGGCTCCGCATGCGGTTGGCCGTATCATCTTCGGCAAAGGCTTCTGCCTGCGGATCCCATCGCAGTTTGCGCCCCAATTCCATGGCGATGTTGCCGATGTGCGAAATGGTGGAACAGCGATGTCCGATTTCCGCCGGGAAATAGGGATCCCGCCGGGACTTGACACAATCCAGGAAATTCCGCTGTTCGCCCCGCGGCTCCGTGAACAACGAAAGCTCCTCCGGCCCGATCACACTCTGCAAGATCTCGTCGGAACTGGCCTGCAGCGGGCGAACCCAACCGTCATTGCCGACCCAGCCGTCGCTGCCTTCAAAACGCAGACCCGTGCCCCCGCTGTCCACACGCAACTCGACGCCGTCCGCATAGCGATACGTCAAATGGTACTCGAAAAAGGTATCGTACAAACCGTTTTCGTGCCGCCGTCCCGTGCCCTCCACCTCCACCGGACCGCTTCGCTCCGTGTCGTTGGCCCATTGGACCGTATCCAGTTGATGGGCTCCCCAGTCCGTCAGTTGCCCCCCCGAATAGTCCCGGTGCCAACGCCAGTGGAACGGATGCAGCCCGTGGCGATAAGGCGCCCAGGGGGCGGGTCCCAACCACATGTCCCAATCCAATTCGGCTGGCACCGGTTGGGGAGTCGGATCCCCCGCGTTGCCCGGCCCACCCGGCAACTGGCAGAGGATCCGTTCCAGCCGGCCGATCCGCCCATTGCGCACCAGTTCCGCCATCCGGTGGTACACCGGAATCGAACGATCCTCCGTCGCCGTCTGAAATACCGTGCCGTAACGCTGTACCATGTCGGCCACAATCCGCCCTTCGGCAATACTCAGCGTCGGCTTCTCGCACATCACGTCCTTGCCGGCCTGAATCGCCGCGACCGACATCGGAGCGTGCCACTGGTCACCCGTCGAAATCATCACGGCATCGACGTCCTCGCGCGCGATGACCTCTCGCCAATCCTGCGTGGTGGCACAGCGGAAGGATTCTCCCCGCTGCTGCCGCACCGTGTTCACTGCCGTCTCGATCCGGCGAGTGTCCACATCGCACAGGATCACCGGTTCGGCATCTTCCTCGCGAAGGAAGGAGCGCAGGTTGTGCCCGATTCCATGACCGCCCAGTCCGATAAACCCGATCGTGATCCGGTCGCTGGGCGCCGGGCGTCGGGCGTTGCCGAGTGCGGCGGGCGAAATCACATAAGGCGCGGCGGCCCAGGCGGCGGTACCCGCCACCGCCCGCCGCAGAAAACGACGTCGATTCCCGGACGAACTCTTCCCGTTTGCCATCGGTCGATTCCTCGCTTCTGACACCCTTGGACTGCCCCCACCGCGATCCCGCGCCATCCCCCCTCGGACCCCGCCCCCAACGAGAACCAAGGCGAAGCATCGGACCTACGGAGGCAGAAATGCATCGATTCACCCAAATTGTACAAGATGAGGCGCCGTGTCAACACAACCCACCGCCGCATCATTTCCCGTCTCCCACAAAAAAACCCTGTCACGAGGGGGCAGAGGCATGCCTGGACGAAGCGAAGCCTCCTAACTCCCGCACCTTGCACGCGAACGGGGACACCCAGCTTAGGGAGCGAACGGGGACACCCAGCTAGACAAAGGAATGGTGTGCGCGGGGGGGATGAGGCAAGCATTGGTTGTTTGGTGAGTCTCGGATTCGTTGGCTGATCTCGACGGACGTTGGAAGAGAAGAGCTTTTTGTGTTTCTGGGGAGGACCGCAAAAAAGCCCCCTGTTTGCAGGGGGCCTGGTTGGAAAGAGGCGCCGTTGCGGTCAGGCTTCCGAAACGCGCGGAGGAGGCGGCAACAGGGGTGAAAGGTAGGCGATGGCCTCGCGGAAATCGCAGGCTTGCACTTCGATCACGAAGTCGATGGGGTTGTAGTTCCTTTCGCAGCCGAAACAGCGCCCGAGATTGGTCTTGGGGTTCACTGCGGTGTTGAACTCCTGACAGCGTGGACAGAGAAAGCGGACGTAGCCATCGCGCGTCTTGTGCCGCCACCCGAACACGCGAAACACGTTCGGCAGGAGAATCTCGTTGCGGAATCGACGCAGTTGTTGACGGGGATGTCGTTCGTGCATGAGGGAACTCCTTCCGGTAATACTCAGGGTGTAAGTGGTCGGCTGGCCGGCCTGTTGTTCCGCGAAGTCGTGCTGGGTCTTGGCCAGGAGATCCTGTTTGACGAACCGCTTGTGAGGCAAGTAGAAATCTCTTGAACCAGGCGGGGTATTCAGGCGAGGTGCCATCCCGGGCATTCAGGCGGGGTATCAATAGAGGGGCACCGGGACGACTAATGCGAGACTCCTGAACTCAAAATCTGAGACTTGGCGAACGGCCCCGCGTACCATTCGCTCTCCGGGAAGGAGAACTTTCCACGCAGTATGCTCTCGAAATTCCGGTTGCCATCGTGAAATTTGCGGGCTGCCCGGAGCGGGAGGCGGGGAGTCATGGAGTGTTGGGTACGATGGTCGAACAGTTGGCGCCCGACTGATCGTCATTGGAGGCGAGGGCGCGCCCCCGATCTCGGGCCGGTGTCCCGCGGCATGTCAATTGAACCGATGGGCGAAATCAGTGATCCGTAGCGACCGCTTTTCGCGCGGCTTTCAACAAAGATGAGATCCCGTCGCGATACGCCGTCAGCGTCTCGATCCAGTGTTTCAGGCAGTCTTCGCCGATGGACGTCAGCTGATAGGCTCGCTTGGCGGGCCCGGATTCCGGGAAGATCCAGGACGAGGCGACCAAACCGCGAGCCTCCATTTGCTTCAACAACCGATAGACACCGGAAGCATTCGGCTTCTGCCCGCCCCACAGCGCCATCTCTCCCACCCGCTCCACCAGCCGGTATCCGTGCGACGGGCCTTCGGTCAACATGACCAGAATCGCCGGCTGGATCAACTTGTCCAGCGTGCCCCCAGTACAGGGACATTCGTCGAAATCCGTCAGTACATCCAATCCGTTCGTTTCCATGACTCGCTCACCCCCACACCCAACTTGACCGGGAACGTCGCAAAAGTCAAGGGGCCTGAGGCTGCGAGTGATTCCAGACGCCCGTGCTTGACACGCTGTGGTGGGCGGGGGCGCAGGATGCGCTGAACCCACGGGATTTGCCGGATGCGCGGGCAGCGGGGATGGAATTCTTGGCGATTCCACGAAAAAACCTCGCCCTACCCCTCCAAGGCTTGCCCTGGATGCG
>SLEY01000044.1 GCA_007124535.1 Planctomycetaceae bacterium | reverse complement strand
TCGAACAAGGCAATACTGGCGGTGAACCCGTGCAGGAAATTCACCCCACCCACAGGGCCGATTTCGCCCGCGGCAAAGAAACCGGCCATCGGAATGTCTCCCCAAACTTGACTGAGCGCCGATGCATCATGGTGCGGCTGGCCGAACAAGCGCGTGCCCCGGCCATTGCAGGTGAAGGTCAGCGCCGCCGCAGGCGGCGCGATGCGGCGGGCGGCAGACGCCAGCATCTGCCGCAACTCGGCATCCGCCGTCTGGGCGTCCCGCACCTGAAACTGAACCGTCTGGCCCACTCGCATGTAGTCGCTGACGACAATCACGCCCGCATCGGGATCGAAACCTACTACATTGCGGACCAGAAAGTCCCCCTGCTCGAACCGTTCCCGGTACTCGTCAACCACTCGTCCCAGATGCAGACCCCGATTGACCAGATTCTGTTCACACGTGGGCAAGTTGCCGAAGAGCGTGTCAAGTTGTTCAAAGGCGGGGCGCCCGCCCAGTTCCTGCACCATATTTCGCTCGGCCCGCGTGATCACCAGCGGTTCCCCGATGGGCCGGCAGCCTTGGGACACGATCGTTCGTACCCGCAACGGACCCGATAGCATGACGGCGACCGCTCCGTGGTCGAAAGTCCGAGGACCGAACAGCAGACGATTGTCACCCGGAAGCACGCCCCCGCTGGACATGCCCCCGATAAGAGTGGAATCCGGATGCCGCTGGTTGGCCTCTTCTAAAAGCATTTCGATGGGAAAGCTGAACGGATCGGCCATCAGCAGGAGCGTGGCTTCGTTCGGCCAGCCTTCCAGCAGCGAGTCGGGCCAGCCGAGAATGGTAGCCCCATCCGGCGTGGTTTCGAAGATCAGATGAATCGGTTCGACTCGCACTCCCGGCAACCGGGCGATCCACAGCGAGGCGGCGGTCTGGCCCTCGATCTCATAACTCCGTCCCACCAGCGATTCGGCGGTGCAACCGACCAGGCATTCCGTATCCAGCCGCTGGCACACCAATTCGGCCATTTCGCCCGCCACCCCCGCGGAATCGGAGGACAGGAACAACAACGCCAAATCCGGCCGATCACCCAACTCACTCGCCGCGCGCCCACACACGTCCAAAACCGCTTGCCGGATACCGGGACGGGCAGCCAAAGCGGAAGCGAAACGGAACGAGGGGCCGGACGAGGAAGCGGGCATGCGGAACTCCGATTACAAAACGAAAGCAATTCAAACACCTCGACAATGTACCAGCGCCCCGCCCCGGCGCGCAGCCAAGACAAACGGGGACACCCACCAAAAAACACACTCCTGACGGCCCGCGAGCGGGCGCGACTGGCAGTTCCGGGGTTTCTCGAGAAAGAGCGGCGCGCGTTTTCCACTGCCCCCCTACCTCGACCGAACCACTCCGGTAAAATCTCCTGCTCGACCCGTTTACAAAGAACCAACACGCCTGCCCGCCGGCAACCAAGCCAACCCATCTGGAAAGGCCGCTGCCATGCCATCGCCGTTTCCCGGAATGGACCCTTATCTGGAACAGCCCGGGCTCTGGCCGGATGTCCATCACGAATTGATCTCGGTATCCCGCGAGATGCTCAACCAGCAACTCCGTCCAAGGTACCACGTCCGGGTCGAAGAGCGGGTGTATATCTCGGACGAAAGCGATCCCGGACGTTCCGTGATCGTTCCCGATCTTCGCATCCGCGGTACGGAACGATCGGACACCCCGCACTCGCCGCACGCTGCCGGAGACGCTCGAGTTGCCATCGCGGAACCGGTCGCAGTGACCACGTTGATCGACGACGAAATCCACGAGGCACGTTTGGAGGTCGTCGATCGGTCGGACCGCTCAGTCGTCGCGGTGATCGAGTTTCTGAGCCCCACGAACAAGGTTCCCGGTTCACGCGGGCGGGCAAGTTACCAACAGAAACGCCAGGAAGTGATGCGTTCGCCCAGTCACTTGGTCGAGATCGATCTCTTGCGGACCGGCGAACGCATCGCTGCTCGCGAGGCATTGCCGCAATTGGATTACTTGGTCCACGTATCCCGCACGGGGGAGCGTCCCCGTGGCCTGGTGTGGCCCATCCTGCTTCCCCAGCGGCTGCCCGTAATCCCGATCCCGCTGAAGCCGCACGATCCCGACGCTCCGCTCGATCTTCAGGCCGTGCTGAACACCGCCTACGATCGCGCGGCCTACGATCTGGAGATCGATTACCGGCGCCCGCCCCAACCGCCTCTGCCCCCCGAATATCAGGGTTGGGCGAACGAACTCCAACGAAGCGGGCGAGAAAATTAGCTGCGTCCCCGTTTCGTCTTCCGCCCCTCTTGTCGCCCGTCGGCTTTGTGGCATAATGGCGGTCCAGATATGCGAAGAGATGATCGGGCTGGCGAAAAATGGGCCTGCCAAGGCCGGCTCACCGATTCCGGAGGCAGCCGGTCGTCGTGCGAGATTTCCCGGTCGACTGAGGGCTGCCATTTGAAACGAATCGGAGGGGTGCAGCGTGAACCGAATCATGGAACGGTTCGAACAATTGCGAGCCGAGGCCGATCAGCGTCGCCGTAAGCGATTCCCCTCGGATCGAATTGTGGTCCAGGTCGGTTCGGCGACCTGCGAGCACGCGGCCGGGTCGAACCAAGTGCTGGAAGAGTTTCGCAAGCACATTGAGGCCTCCGGGCGCGAAGACATCCTGCTGCATCAGACGGGCTGCACGGGCCGTTGCAGCTGTGAACCGATCGTCGGAGTGATTGAGCCCGGTCAACTGCCGGTGAAGTACGAGCGGGTGGATCGCGAGTTGGTGCATACGATCTTCACTCGGCATCTCCAGAAGGGTCAGCCCGTGCTGGAGCATGTCTTGGGCGCCACCTCGGAGGGCGAGACGGATTACGAGGTGTTGGTGTGTGGCAGCCATCGGTGTGGCTGGCCGGATCGGCGTGAATTATCGGACGTGTTGCGCGAGCAACTGGCCGCCTGCCAAGTGGACCCGAAACGGGTGCGGATCACGCCGGCCAGTTGTTTCGGGGCCTGCAGCCGGGCGGAAATGGGCGAGTGCTCGTACCTGCTGGTCCGGCCCGACAAGGTGCTGTACCGCATCGGCGACGCCCAGCAGTTGGAACGGGTGGTTCGAGAGCATCTTATCCAGGGCGAACCGGTGTCCGACCTGCGTGTGTCGGGCAAGACGATCGGGCGGAAGTTCTTCGAATTGTATGGCGATGTGGCCTTCTTCAACCGCCAGACGCGGATCGCGCTGCGGCATAATGGCGTGATCGACCCGGAGCGGATCGACGAGTATTTCCGCTACCGGGGCTTTGAGGCGTTGGCTCGGGTGCTGGAACGGGGCGATCCGCAGTGGGTGATCGAGCAGCTGCGTCGTGCCAAGCTGCGGGGCCGGGGCGGGGGCGGCTTCTTGACGGGCACCAAATGGGCGATGGCGGCCGCAGCGAAAGAGAAGACTCGCTATCTGATTTGCAATGCGGACGAAGGCGATCCGGGCGCGTTCATGGACCGCAGCATGCTCGAGTCGGATCCGTTGAACGTGATCGAGGGCATGCTGATCGCCGCGCATACCATTGGGGCCCAGCAGGGTTTCTTTTACGTGCGGGCGGAATACCCCCTGGCCATCCGGCGGCTCCAGACGGCGTTGGATCAATGCC
>SLEY01000393.1 GCA_007124535.1 Planctomycetaceae bacterium | reverse complement strand
TGTACGGTCCACGCCCCGGTCGTCGGCGGAAAGCCCGAGCCCGAAACCATCGGCCAGACCGGTATTCTGGAGATCAACGGCGCGGTCCGGCATT
The DNA here is from genome assembly GCA_007124535.1 of Planctomycetaceae bacterium. GTDB lineage: Bacteria > Planctomycetota > Planctomycetia > Pirellulales > Pirellulaceae > SLMF01. Next base: position 3,550 of record SLEY01000393.1, on the reverse strand, counting down.
ACCATCTGAACACCGCCCTGGGCAACGACCTCCTGCACGATCTGCGCACGCGAGGTGTCGAGCTGACTGCCCAATTCATCGCCAAGCTGAAATGCCATCACGCCCTCGAGGGCTAACCCGCCTCCGGCCTCACGTCCCGCAACGTCCAAGAATCCTCGCCACCCCGACAGCGCCGATCACGCCCACCAGCGATTGTGGTGCGGCGGTTACCTCTCACCGCGGGCAGCGCCCCATCGCAACGCTCCGAGAACGTTCGGCAAGCGTGCAACCAGCGGGAGCGGGGGTTGGGGTAGACTGGCGGTCGATTCTGCACTTGACGTGGAGGAGGACCGATGCGAAAAGGAACGAACGGAGCGACCGGCTGGCCGTGCGTTCATATCGCCAGCCGTGCAGCAAATGCTTCCCCCTGTCAGGGTTGCTCTGTTGGGTGTTCATGACCGAAACGTGGAACTCGTCGGCGGACCACTCGGAGGCAGTTCCGAAAGAGCAGCCGCTTCTTTGTCCGCCTCGCATCGGCTTTACCGAATCGGTAGAATGCGGCTTTGCCCCCTTCGACTGGGGCTGTCCGTGACGGCGTGGGAACCGGGAAACACCCGCCGTTGCGACATTTGCCACAGTTTCAACCTCTGGGTAGAAGTCGTTCGCATGAGTCAGGAAACACCCCAGCAGCACACGATTTCCGAACAGCGGCCGGTGCGGATTCTGCATCTGTCGGATTTTCACTTCGACGCGGCGAAAGCTTGGGATGCCGACCCGGTGCTCCAGGGGCTGAGCGACGCGATCCAACAGTTCGTCGCCGACGACTTGGCGCCCGATGCCGTCGCGATCACCGGCGATATCGCGCACAAAGGGCAGACTGCGGACTACGAACGGGCTGCAAAGTGGAGCAGCCAGGGCTTGCTCGCCAAACTGCCCAACGGATTTCCCAGCAACCATGTGCTGCTAGTTCCCGGTAACCACGACGCCGACCGCGCGACGGTGAAGACGATGGCGCAGAGCACGCAAAACACCCTGGTGGAGAAGAGGGACCAGGATACCATCGCGGCGGTGCTGGGCGATGCCGACGAACGCGAGTTGTTGCTCAAACGCCACGCTGGCTATCTGAAGTTCGCCAACCAGTACTGCAACGTCAAACAGCGTTTGGAAGTGCCGTGGTGGTCCCCGGTGCTGCGTTTTAAGGACGTGCCGGTCCATTTCGTGGGGCACAGAACAAGAACGAGAAGTAGGGGAACTACGATATTGAGCCGACACACTCCGACCGGAGTAGCTCATGCAGAGGGGTACTAACATCGCCACACGAATGAAAAAGGAGGTTCTGATCTTATTCGCCGGCGCCGCCTTGCATATTGGGATGCAGTCGCGTGTAATAGGACGTATTGGATGCGGTACCAACCCAGGGGGTGAAATCAGCATGCAGCCGGCAGATTTTGAGCAAATTGCCGCGATTCGCGCCGCGGTCGGGTATCTGGGCGAGAAAGACCAAGCGGGCTGGTGGTCGAGTTCGTTTTTCGCCGCGACCGGGTGGGCGTTTCTTTCCCCCGTATTCGCCCGAACCCAGGTGGTTGCCCAGTGCCAAGGCGTTTCCGGAGCCGCTTCCAAGATACACGACGAGCGAATTGGCGTTGGGAACGTCTACCACCTGTTCCGGTTACCCGAGGACATCGAACAAGCCATTCACCGAATTCTGCATCAGGCGGATGTCGCTCAGCGGATCAAGCAGTACGCCGCTTCGCCGGAAGCTGCCGTGCAACTCCTCAGTGGCGGCGGCGCTGCGCCAATCGACGGGGCGGTCGGGCCGACCCGTGTAGCGGAAGTTGCTGGCCTGCGCGAACTGCAAACGTGGCGACTTGTGGCAGCGACCTACGCAGACGGTTTTCAAAGACACACCGAAATCTACCCGTATTTCTCGGATCGGAAATGACCGTCGCCAGATACACAACCCAACTGCAGGCTGCTCAACTTGGCGATTCGTTGATCCTTCGGCTTGACGGATAGTAAGCAATTACCGTCAGGGGGATGAGCGCCTTCGGATCGGCCTTCCGGATCTCCTGCCAAAGTGCCTTGTAGTATTCCTCGATACTGACAGGCCCTTTATCCTTTCCGCGACCGTAACGAAATCTCCTGGGGGGCTGGTACACGACGTAATTGTTCCACTCCAACAAGACGGGCTGCTTGGCAGGCGTCTGACATGGGAAGCTTGCCAGCGGGTAAAAGTCCTGCACGGCAGCCCGCACCTGCACAAAGTCGCGACGGCCGGTAGTTTCTTCTCCTGACGCCGGGTCGATGCGAATATCGGTGGGCCGCAACGTGTCGCGTTTCACGCTCACGTTTGTGGCGACCATGTCGTACAAAGCGACCGAGATGGCGTCCAGAATTGCGGTCTTGCCGGCCCCGTTGATGCCAACAATGACATTCACATCGGGCTTTAGTGACAATGACAATGACTCGAAGCACCGAAAGTTCGTAATTTCAACCTTGACTAGTTTCATGGCCGTTGGGCTTCCTGAATACTCTGGGATTCACCGATCTCCGCCGTCCATTGCTTACTGGAAGTATCGGTCAGTTTGAATGCCTCGGAACCGAACCACCGGACGCTGACCACCGTGGCGGGGGCATCCGACCGGATGCCGCGCACGGCGGCGTTCGGCGTCAGTTCTTCGAACTTGCTCGTCCCGTCCTCCATTCGCTCGTTACCGCCATTCTACCGGTTCGAGACCGGGGGACAGTATAGCAGCCGCAGTCGAGAACGACCAGCACGCAGCCGCTGCGGTGCGTTTGCGAGGCCGAAACCGTTTCGGGGCGGAAGAGGAATCAAATCGTCGTTCCCCTGCCCCACACCGCTTCGAAAACGACGAACCCAAGTCGTTACGTTCCAAGCGTAGAAAACTGGGCGAAAACGGTACAAACCGAATACCCCGGGCGTGTCGCCTTTTCGCCCATGGCGGACCATGTCGGTTGTTCGCTCTTGAACGGGGGGGCATGGTCCCTGCTCGATCTGGGGTGCGGGCGGAACCAGGGGGTCGCGCGGTGCGATCGATTCCGGGATTCCCGATCCGGTCCCAAAGATTTGCGGGATCGCGGTCTTCAGCTTGCATCGATCACCTCGTGATTGTTCACGGTATGGCGCCGACGGAAACGATTCCTGATCGTGTTCCGTTCCACCAGATCGACGTCCCGCGCGAACAACGGCTTCAGCTCCTGCTCGGCTAGGGGAGGTTGGGCGGCTGCCCGTCGCCCGTCGGTTCGCCGTCGAGCAGCCAGGCGAGGTTGAACCGGGCGATGTGTCCGTTCGAGTCGGGGTGCCCGTCCGCTTCGAACAGCAGGTAAATCCAGCCTTCGCTGGTCGTGCCGGGGCGGCCGGCCGCGAGGGACGAGTAGGCGAAGCCGCCGTCCTCGATCTGCCGTCGGATCGGCCACGTCCGGCCGCCGTCGAAGCTGGCCCAAACGTGCCCGTTGTGGCGCCCGCGGGGCGATACGATGTTGCTGAACACCAGGATGTCGCGTTCCCGGACCGGCAGGCGGACCAGTCCGGCCATCAAGCCGTAGTCGC
>SLEY01000691.1 GCA_007124535.1 Planctomycetaceae bacterium | reverse complement strand
TGTCCCTTGGGGGCGATGCTCTCGTTGGCGGGATGGCGAGCGGGGATGCGGCGGCGGATTGGCGAATCGTGCAGCCACTGCGGCTTGTGTCAGCCCATCTGTCCGATGGGACAAACGCCAGGTGGGCATTCGGCGAGCGAGTGTCTGGTCTGCCGTCGTTGCGAGTCGGTTTGCAAATCCGGTTCGATTTCGTTCGGATTTTGGGCAGAGCCCTTGCCATTGGACCAGAAGGCTGGCTGCGCCAAGGGGACCACCGGGGCGGGGTTTCCGGATGGGGGCCGTCGGGGGCTACTGCTCGGCGCCGGTGGTTTGGCGATCAGCGCGGTGGTCGGCGGCGGGTTGCGTTGGCAAGGGGCGCCGCTCGATTTGCGGCCACCGGGTGTATCAGACGGGGATCAATTGTTGGCGCGTTGTATGGGGTGCGGGGCCTGTTGGGCAGCCTGTCCTACCGGCGCATTGCAGCCGCAGTTCGCCCGGGCTCGATTCGACACACCCTTCGCGCCCCGTCTGGTACCCCGGCAGGGCCCCTGTTTGTCGTCCTGTACGATTTGTGCCTCCGTCTGCCCTACCGGCGCCATCCCCTCGCGGGATCCGGTACGCCGCGAGCCGACACGCATCGGTCTCGCCGTGGTCGATCCGAAGCGGTGTCTGCCTTGGGCTCGGGGCGAACGTTGTGTGATATGTCTGGATGCGTGCCCTGAGGAGTTTGACGCGATTTCTCTGGAGCGTTCGGATGGGGGAGTTTTTGTTCCCCAAGTCGACGCTGCCAAATGCACCGGGTGCGGGGCCTGCGAGTATCAATGCCCGGTGGACCCCGGAGGAGCGATCCGAGTGGAACCATTGGCGGTGGTCGCGGACCGGTCCGAATTGTGATTTGCCGGCCGGACCGTTCCTGTTATACTTCGTTCGCGCGCAAGTCGGTGGCTTTTTGCCTGCGGTTTTCGGCCAGCCATCGCTTCTGTCGGCCACGTCCGATTCCGTCACCGTCTGTATCCCCCGGTTCAGTTCCTGATGCATCCTTTGACAGCCCTCCTATTTGTTGCCGGGTTCATCCTGCTGATTGGTGGCGCCGAAATCTTGGTCCGTGGCGCGGCCCAGCTGGCACAGGCCGCGGGCGTGTCGTCGCTGGTCATCGGGTTGACGGTGGTGGCCTACGGTACCAGTGCTCCCGAGTTGGCGGTCACGATTCAATCCGTGTACGCCGACCCCCCGCAACCTGATTTGGCCATCGGCAATGTGGTGGGCAGCAATATTTCGAACGTGCTGTTGGTCTTGGGGATGGCGGCGCTGGCGGCGCCTTTGGCGGTTTCCCGGAGCATTGTGCGGGCCGGAGTGCCGTTGATGATTGGGGTCTCGGGCTTGGTCTGGCTGCTCGGCCGCGATGGGCAGATCAGCCGTGGGGAGGGTTGGTGGTTATTTGGGGGCTCGTGCGTCTACACCCTGGTGACGGTTATTTACAGCCGCCGGGAGACGCGGGCGGCCGCGTTGCAGGACGGCGGCGAAGCGGGCGGGGCCCATCAGCGGGTGACCCCCGGCGATGTCGTGAAGCAATTCGGTCTCATTTTGGGCGGTTTCGCGCTGCTGACCTTGGGATCGCGGTGGCTGGTCGATGGCGCGGTCGAATTAGCCCTCTTTCTCGGTGTCAGCCAGTTGGTTGTCGGTTTGACCGTGGTCGCCGTCGGGACCTCCCTGCCGGAAGTGGCTACGTCGGTGGTGGCAGCGCTTCGGGGTCAGCGGGACATCGCGGTTGGCAACGTGGTGGGCAGCAACTTGTTCAACCTATTGCTGGTGTTGGGGTTATGCGCGGCGGTCTCGCCTCGGGGGGTTGCCGTGTCACCCGTCGCGCTCCGGTTCGATTTGCCGATCATGATGTTGGTTTCGTTGGCTTGCTTCCCTGTATTCCTGGTCGACTATACCATCCAGCGGTGGGAAGGGGGTCTGTTCCTGCTGTACTATGCCGCTTATCTTACTTTCTTGACGCTAGACGCCACGAATCACGGTGCCCTGGCAGGCTTTTCGTGGATTGTGATCTGGTTAGCCGCCCCTTTGACGCTGGTGGTTTTCGCGGTCGCTTGGTCCCGGGCCTACCGTCAGCGCGGGGGAAATTCGATGGCTTAAAAGAGGGCGTTGGTGTGCGTAGGGTTGTTGGAGGTGGCTCAGATCGGTACGTTTGCCACAAACGCAAGCTTCGGAACGGTCTGATCTCAACTCTCCGCCGCTCGACTTGTTCCGCAGGGGAATTAGAATAGCTTGGGCCGATGAGGGAGACGGGCGGGCCAACGTGTGTTGGCGCTGGTTTTTTGGCTTTGGATTGCGGGGATTCCGATCGATTATGTCGTCAGCTTCACGTCGTGTCGTGATCACAGGTTTCGGACTGATCAGCCCCTTGGGCAACTCCCCGGAGGCGGTCTGGGAGGCATTGCGAGCGGGTCGGAGCGGCGTGCGCCCGCTGACCTGCCTTCCGGAGCAAGCGGTGCCGACTCGGGTGGCGGGTGAAGCCCGGAGTTTCGCAGGCCGAATCGGGGATTTCGGCGATTTGAACAACGACCAGAAGCGAAAGATTCGCAAAGGCCTGAAGGTCATGTGTCGCGAGATCCAGATGGGAGTGGCGGCGGCCCAGCTGGCGCTGCAGGATTCGCGGCTCCAACCGGGCGATTATGACCAGGACCGCACGGGGATCGTTTCCGGTTGCGACCATATCGTCACGCAACCGGAGGAATTCACCGAGGGCATCCGTAGCTGTCTGGATGAGCAAGGGCAGTTTCAGTTTGGTCGTTGGGCCACGGACGGTCTTCCCAAGGTCACGCCGTTGTGGTTATTGAAGTATCTGCCCAACATGCCGGCCAGTCATTTGGCCATTTATAATGAACTGCGGGGGCCGAACAATTCGATCACGATGCGCGAGGCGTCGTCCAATCTGGCGGTGGCGGAAGCGTACAGCACCATAGCTCGGGGTGATGCGGAGATTATGATTGCGGGGGCGACCGGAACGCGTTTGCATCCGTTGCGCGCGGTTCAGGTCAGTCTTCAGGAGCAGATTGCCCCTGGCGACGGGGAGCCGGCGGGGGCCAGTCGCCCGTTCGATCGGGATCGGGAGGGGATGGTTTTGGGCGAGGGGGCGGCGGCGATTGTTTTGGAAGACCTGCGAACGGCGGAATCGCGTGGTGCCCGGATATGGGGCGAGGTGGTAGGTGCGGGGTGCTCGGCGGTTCTGGATCGCCAGGGACGGGCCGACATTTCGGTGGCACTGCAAAACGTGATCCGTTTGTGTTTGCAGCGTTCCGGCTGCCAGCCGCAGGAGCTGGGGCACATCCACGCTCATGGAATCGCCACGGTGGAGGGGGACATTCAGGAGGCCCGTGCGATCGCGGCGGTCTTCGGGAAGGAGGGGGGCGGAGTTCCCGTCACGGCGGCCAAGAGTTACACCGGGAATTTGGGGGCGGCAAGCGGCCTGGTCGAGCTAATCGCCAGTGTTCTCGCCATGAACGAGGGGTTTCTCTTTCCCATTCTTAACTATCGGAATGCTGATCCCGCCGCGACGATCTTGGCCGTTCGGGAAGGGGGCGGGGAGCCGGGTTCGAGTTTCTTGAACCTGAATGCCACCCCGCAGGGGCAGGCCAGCGGGGTTCTTATTCGGTGTATTTC
>SLEY01000534.1 GCA_007124535.1 Planctomycetaceae bacterium | reverse complement strand
AGCACGAAGAGAATGACGGAAATCGCGAGTCCTGTTATGCTCAACGCCTTTGGCATCTGGAGCACCCTCGGGGCAGCATAAGACGGGCTGGTGGCCATAAAACTTGCAAGCTCGCTAGTATACTTCAAGGTTCTTGGTTGTCACCCACGGCACATGACCTGGGGTGGTCTGGATCCGAACCATCGGATTTGCCTTTCTAATTATGCCGATTTTACCCGGCTTAATGCAATGCCATGTTTTCATCTTCGGATCGTTGGGTACGATTTCGTCAGAAAATGCCCGTCGCGCGGCGCTGTTGCTATCTGGACCATGCGGCGGTTGCCCCTCTTTCCGGGCCCGCCGGAGAGGCGATCAGCCGCTGGACCGAGCAGGCGGTTCACCAAGGCGATCTTTGCTGGCCCCAATGGGAGCACCGGGTAGAGCAGGTTCGGGAGGTCGCCGCTCGCATGCTGGGCGCCGACACCGACGAAATCGCCTTTGTCGCCAATACCAGCACCGGTATCGGATTGGTCGCCGAGGGATTTCCCTGGCAGACGGGTGACAACTTGGTGACGCTGGCCAACGAGTTCCCCTCGAACCAGTTTCCCTGGATGAATCTGGAATCGCGCGGGGTCCACACGCGACGATTGCCGGTGACGGAGGGGCGGGTGGACCCGCAGGCGATCCTGCAAGCCTGCGACGGCCGGACTCGCATGATCTCGGTCAGCTGGGTGGGTTATGCGAGCGGCTGGCGGATGGATGTCGAATCGTTGGTCGCCGCGGCCCATGAACGGGGGATCCTGGTCTTCCTGGATGCGATCCAGGGACTGGGTGTGTTTCCGCTGGATGTCGCCCGCACCGGTCTCGACTTCCTGGCAGCCGATGGGCACAAATGGATGCTGGGCCCGGAAGGGGCGGGCCTGTTGTTCGTCCGCCGTGAGCATCTCGATCGGCTGAGGCCCCTGAACGTGGGTTGGAACAGTGTTCGCAGCGGGCACGATTTCAGCCGCTGCGAGTTCGATCTGCGGCCCTCGGCCGCGCGTTACGAGGGTGGTTCCGCCAATATGGTCGGTATTGCGGCCTTGGGAGCCAGTTTGGATCTGCTGGTTTCCTGTGGCTTGAGCCCCTCGGATTCACCGATTGCCGACCGCATTTTGGAGTGGAATCAACAGGCAATCGAGCGACTGAGCCGAATCGGCGCGGTCATTCGCAGCCCGCTTCGGGAAGGGAACCGTTCCGGAATCCTGTCATTTGAAGTACCCGGAACGAATCCGGCGGCCGTGCGCCGCCACTGCCTGGAACGCAACGTGGTGTTGAGCGTGCGGCATCACTGGCTGAGAATCAGCCCGCACGCTTACAACGATCAAGACGATCTGGAACGCTTGGTCGACGCGATCCGCAGTGCCTGAGGTAGGGAAATCTGACCCGGCCGGGCCAGATGGTCACTCAGTCGGCGAGGGCGGCGTCCAGGCTGAAACGGATGAACATGGCCATATCCGGGCTGAACCGCTCCGGAGCCGTTTGCCGAGTTCGGCGCATGGCCGCATGCACGGGGGCCGCCGTTTCCTCCAGCAATTCCAGGGTGCGTGCGGCATGCAGGACGATTTCGCCTTGCTCGTGCTCCAAAGCCGCTTCCAGGGCGGGCAGCGCTGGCGCCGTGTGCCCGTGTGCGGCCAATGCTGCTGCGGCCTCGACCCATACATCGGGCGAACCGTCGGGCCCCTGTTCGCGTTCCAGCGTGGCGACCAGCGCCGCGCGGGCCTCGTCCGTCAATTCGACCGCCGCATGCAAACCCACCGCCGCCCAGTAGCGAACTCCATCATCCGGGTGATTCAGTCCGCTCAGGTGGGGTTGCAAGTCCTCGCGGCCCACCGCATCCGCCGCGGCCAGCAGGGATTCGAGTGGATACCGTTGCGGATCGCGCCGGAGTTCATACGGCGTGGTCTGGTCCGCAATTCGTCGCCATACCTGAGATTCGGTCAGAAAGCCCGCATCTCCGGTTTCGATTTGCCAATCCCGCATCGTCCGTCGCATGGTTGCCAAGACCTGCTGGTGCTCCGGGTGGGAGGCCAAATTGTTGATCTGATGCGGATCCGCGTGGGTATCGTACAATTCCTCGCGGGCTCGGCGAGGCGCCGCATACGTCATCGGCCCCGGCCCCAATTCATCCTCTGCCGCCATGCGCCGCAGTTCTCGGCGGAAGGGCGAGTGATCCGAATAGGCCTCGGGCTGCATCCAGGAAAGGTGCGGCATGTAGTTGCGGATGTACAGCCATCGGTGATCCCGCACGCTGCGAGCCAGATCGAACGCCTCGTCCACGCGGTCGCGGGCCCCGAACACAAAATCGCGCGGTTCGCCAACCTGCTCACCCAAAAAGGCAGTGCCCTGCATGTAAGGGGGAACCGGCACGCCACACAAACTGAGTACCGTGGGCGGAAAATCCACAAAACTTACCAGACGATCCTCGGTCCCGCCCGCCGCGACCGGGGCCAAATGCTGCCATCGCTCCGGAAAACGGATCAGCAGGGGGACATGCAAACCCGCATCGTGCAGGCAACGCTTCCCGCGTGGCATCCCCATCCCGTGGTCGGAGTAGAAAAAAACGATGGTATCCTCGGCCAACCCGTCCGCCTCCAATTGCCGAAGCAACTCCTCGACCTCACGATCCAGGGCAGCAATGCAGTCCAGATAACGGCACCAAGCTTGGCGCGCCTCCGGCGTATCCGGGTAATAAGGAGGCAGCGTCACCCGGTCCGGGTCCGCTCGCTCCTCAGGCGGCAGCGTGGCGCCGACTTGCTGCTCAAACTGCTCCTCCGGCCAGACACTGGTTCGCGATTGGTGGGTGACCATGAAATTGAACACGGCGAAAAATGGCTGACCCGGTTCACGCCCTCGCCAATGCGCGTCAGCCGAACTTTCGTCCCACCCGTCGCGGATGTACGCGGCTTCATCCCGCAGGTTGTAGTCCGTCTTCACGTTGTTCGTGCAGTAGTAACCCGCCTCGCGCAAATTGGCGGTGAACGGCCGAAATTCCGCCGGAATCGGAAACTGGGAACGCAGCCGCTGAGTCCCCAGCGAGGTCGCATATAAGCCCGTAATCAGTGTGGAACGGGCCGGAGAACAAACCGAAGCCGTCGCATACGCATGCGTATAGCGAACCGATTGAGCCGCCAGACGATCCAGACGGGGAGTGTGTGCATCCGGGTCCCCATACGCCCCCATCTGGGCACTCATGTCCTCCGCCGTCAACCACAAAATGTTCGGACGCTCATCGGCTCCCGCTATACGAGCAAGTTGGCCCGACATACAAAAAACTGCCAAACAGAACGAAAGACCACGGAGAAGGCTCATAAAAGACTCCACTTAGAGGGGCGGGGGGAAGAGGCCCCATTGGAAAACCAGCCCAAAACGGGACAAGGTCACCGGTTGGCCGGACGACGCCGTTGTTTCAAGTCCAAACGCTCTTCGATATCGTCCAGCCAGCGGGAATCTCGGAACTGCTGCTCTAACGCCCAACGTGCGGCGTCGATGTCCTCGCGTACCTGCTCTTCCGAGCGGTCTTGAAAATCGGCGATTTCGGCGATCGTGAACCCATCGACCATGTGCAGCATCAGGCACTGCCGCTTGTGCCGCGGTACGTCCTTCAACAACCCGTACAGCTCGGTCTGTTTGGT
>SLEY01000337.1 GCA_007124535.1 Planctomycetaceae bacterium | reverse complement strand
CGTTGGCAGCGGATTCCGCGAACCAGCGATGTGCCCTTTCGTGATGGGGATGGTTGCTCCAAGTCAACGCCAGCAGCAAATTCACGTCCGGTAGAGCGATCAAAGCCCTTCCTCCTCGATCCATCGGCGGATCTTGTCAGGATCGATGGTTGGACGCTCGTCGTGTACAACCATTACGGGCAGCCCGTTGCGCACGGTGCGATGCACCCCTCCGTTCTCGGAAATCGCCCGCCTCAACGCCTCGTCCGCGAATTGCTCCAGCGTCTTCCCACGCACACTGGCGACCTGGCTGAGCAGGCGGCCAAGTTCATCATCGATGGTTACGGTTACCACGTGAAATTCCCCCGTGCTACTGTTCTGGATTCGTTCATCAGCAATTCTACGCGACAGAGGCTCTCGCGGACATCCATGCCCCCGAACCTGTTCCCACGTCCCATCTTTCTGCCATTCATTCTTCTGCCAAACTCCTGGTTCAGACGTTGAACACCTTCAACACCTCGTCGCCGTAGTGGTTGATGACCTTGACGGCTACCGGAAGGCTGCCATCGCGCATTCGCGAGCCCAACCAGCAGACCCCTCTTTCTTTGACAAAATCGACGACCGAAGCCCTGCTTGTTCATCACGTGAGCATAGATCATCGTCGTCCGCACGTCTTTGTGGCCCAGCAGTTCCTGCACACACGGCGGCTCGTCCGGATCGATCATTCCGACCAAGTGCCGCTCGTCCTCCACGCCCGGCCCCGAAGCCCCCGCGGCGCCAGTCTCCGCACCCTCGCGTTCTCGCTCGGCGAGTCGCTGCAACGCCTGCCAGACTTCCCCCAATGAAGGCTCCCCCCTCCGAAGGACCGCATCGCGATAGGCCTCGACCGCCCGCACCGCCTGCAAACGCTGCCAAGCCGGAGTGCCCGACTGCCGCAACGACATCGAAAACCCCTTAACCAACCCGACCGACACCGGCAATCGCCCATCCTCCTCCGTCACCGACTCGGCGTACCTGCGGACCCACAATGCGGAGTTCTTCAAGTCGTTCCGAGCCTACTTCGCCCCATGCAGCCGTCGCTGAAACTCGCCAACACTCATTGCCAAATACCACCCATAATAAGAAAACAAAAAAACCATTCAGGTTATAGACAGCCCTGCCAGAATCCGGCACAATCCGGTTAGTTTACGATTTATCACCAGTTTGAAAAACACGGCGATTCCTCGAGGTCAATCTGGTGATAAAAATCTACCAGCCCGCTGATAATCCCGCCGATATTCACATTATCAGGGAGTGCTGGCGGGTTAATTATTGAAGTTCTGCCATTAACATTGAAAGCTGCTCCAAATGGCAAGAATCTATATCGAAACAACGGTTGTCAGCTTTCACTACAACGTTCGACCCCAGCCGGAAATGGTAGCTCGCCAAAATTGGACACGTCGTTGGTTGGATAGGGCACTGTTGACCTCGGACGAACTCGTAACCAGCGTTGCAGTGGAATCCGAACTCAACGGCGGAGACTTTCCTAATAAATCTGACATGCTTGCATTAGCGTCACGGTTTCCCCTGCTTGATATCAATGATGCTGTCATTGAGGCAGTCGAGGCATACATTGCAAATCGCGTTATGCCTAATGATCCCGGTGGTGATGCATTCCATCTGGCTGCGGCTTCATTCCATCGTTGCGACTTTCTTGTCACCTGGAACTGCCAACACATTGCGAATGCAAACAAGTTCGGTCACATGCGCCGTATGAATGGAATATTGGGATTGGGGAACCCACTACTGGTCACTCCACTGGAACTTTTGAACGAGGAAATTGAAAATGGATAGCTACAGCGAAGTTCGGCGCGTCCGCAAAGCAATGTCCGAAGCTGCCGGTCACGATGTTAGAAAACTTGCGGCAATGTTTAATGCACGCAAAGCGGAGGTCGCTCATCGGATCATCGACCCGGGCACGAAGGCAGAACAATGCGATGCACACGGAGCCGCCGATCACGCGGTTTCTGATGGCAAGTCTATCCCGGCGGCCCGGTGATCGCTGGCGTTCGGACATGAGGGCACATCGCAGCCCGGCAACAGGCCGATAATCACGCTCAAAGTCGAGGGGCAGGACTGGCCAGCAATCATCGACACGGGATTCAACGGTGATCTGGAATTTCCGGAAGCACTGCGCGGGAAGGGAAACAACTCCTTGACGCGGAACCCAGTGCCGAGTGCTACACGATAGGCCATTGCCCGAACCTGACCGGAAAGGCGAAAGTTGGGTTTCGGGTTCTTTTCACGTGAGCCAGCAAGGTAGCCAATTCCGCGGACGTCAATTCCCCGCGGATATGCTGCCGATCGGTTTCCTCGTTGAACTGCGACAAGCCCGCCAGAACGTCGTCGGGGGTCCACTTCAGGTTTACACTCAGTCGAACAGCCGGGGGATTGAAGGACGACTAAGAGCCAGGACGAAGTGTAGGGGGACGAAGTGTAGGGGGACGAAGTCAACTTTTGACGCGACGCCTAAGCTGACGGTGCGTGGGGGTCCTGCCAGTTTTCGGGGCGGAAGTGGCGGGCGTAGGCGCCGTAGTCGTGGAACCAGAGTCGCTTGCCGATCGCGTAGACCCAACTCTTCTCGGGAATCGTGAGGTCCGGATCGTACTGGGAACGGCGCGATTCCAGTTGCGATAATTCCTCGAAGACCGTCCCCCGGGCGGTGCTGTCGCGAGCCCCGTGACGCTGGGCCAACTCGTGCAGCAGCTCGGGGCGTTCCAACAGGATGCAGCCGCGGGTGTAGGTGGCCGCCGTCTGGCGGAAATCGCGCAGGAAGGCCGAATCGTTCAATACGTCGCGCAACGGCCGCCGATCATGGATCGAATCCTTGGCCATCTGGATCACCGGACACGGCTCGATGTCCCCCCAGGGGCCGATGTGATGGGTGAAACCGGTGGCCGCCGGACAGAGCGCTCCGCCCAAACCGTCGTGATACGCGTCGACGATCAAGATGGGCTTCTTGGCCCGCATCTCGACGACGAAGCGCCGAGCCTGCCGCTGCTGCTCGGGAGTCAGCCCCAACTCGGGGGCGGGCAACGGGCCGACCGGCCGATAGATGTGGAACCAGGCGTAGGTCACTCCCAACTGGATCAGCCGGTCCAGCCAGGATTCGCGGAGCAGGTCCAGATTGGTCTGGCAGAGGCTGGTACACACGCCGGTCAGCAGTTTATGCTTCACGCTGTTCTCCAGCCCGTTCATCGTGCGGTCCCAGACCCGGGAATGCCCCCGCCGCTGATCGCTGACCACCTCGTTCCCCTCCACGCTGATCAGGGGCGTGATGTTCCCCAACTCGCGCATCCGGCGGGCGAGTTCGTCGGTCAGGAAGTGGCCGTTGGTGAAGATCTGGAAGTAGCAGTCGCGATGCCGGGCCAGGACGTCCATCAATTCGGGGTGCATCAGCGGTTCGCCGCCCAGAATGCCGAAGAAGGCATTGCCCATCGCTTTGGCTTCGTTCAGCACGCGGTGCAAGTCGTCCGCTTCGATCTTGCTCTGCTTGGCCGCCACATCGATCCAACAGCCCTGGCAGCGCAGATTGCAGCTGTTGATCACCGAGAGGTACAAGAACGGGGGGAAGAATTCGCCGCGTTTCAGCCGCCGCTGGTGTTTTCGGATCGAGCGGATGCCTTTCCAGCCGGCGTTCCAGGCCATCTTGGCGACCAGCCGTTTGTCGAATTCGAACAGCACGCGCTTGGCGAAACGAAAGTACATCGCAGGTGGGTTCTCCGCTAGGAATCGGGGCCATCGGCAGCTGCGGCCGACCGGGGGGGGGTCACGAGCGGAACTGGCGCAAGACGAGTTCCGCCACCTCGACATCCGCCAACGGCTTCTCCGGCAGCACGCCGGGGCGCGAGGCCAGGATCACGCCGCGCTGGGCGTCGCTACGGACCGGGGCGCCATGCGAACCCCGCACACGAGTGGCATCCAAAGAGATACTGCGTGTCGCCATGTCGACGTGCATCTCGGCCGGATCGTATCCCGGCTTGCGGTGGATGTCCACCGTGCGGGCAAACGCGGGCGCCAGGGCATCGTCCAGCCACCAATAGTAGGCTTGCCAGCTGTTGGGCGTGGAAATCAGGATCAGATCCCCCGAGCGCGGGTGGTCCAGGGCGTATTGGGCCCGCGTCTCGCCTCGCAGGATCTCCTCGATCCCCGCCTCCTGCCGAAACAACTGCTCGACGGCCTGCAGGACATCCCGGTCACCGTCACGGACAAAGACGTGCGAGAACTGGTGGTCCACCAGGGCCCATGCGCGGCTGGCTTCCAGATCCAGATGCTCGCCATCGTCTTCGGCACGCACCTTCAGCAGTCCGGCGGCCCGCAACAACCGGTTCGGACAGGTCACGTGATCGACCGGGGTGATCACGTATTCGGAGGCCGCCAGCCAGCAGACGTTCGCTTCGCCCCAAGCTTCATGCACTCCGTCCCGCAGTTTGCCGATCAAGGCATCCAGCACGGCGGGCGCCTCCGCCGCCGCTTCACTGTCCGGGCCTTCTTTCTGGGCGGCATAGTCCAGCAACGGCAGGTAAATGTAGAAGAAGTTGGGGCGAAAACGGGTCGCCGCGATTACGGCCGATTCGACAATCCATTCGCTGGAGGGGGCGCCCGCCAGCGGGCCCCAGAAGTGTTTCAGCGGGAAATGCCCCAGCCGCTCCAACAGTTCGCCATAAAATTCGGTGGGCTTCGAATAGCACCACAGCTCCTCACTGCCGTCCGGTTTGTGGATCGGCGCCGGCATGCAGACATAATCCGCACCGCAACCCTTGCTGAGCATCGGAAACCAGACGGCCGAAGTCAGCTGGGGATCCTGCTGGTGCAAATGGTCCCAGATCTGAGGCGCTTGGATCTTGTCGTTCCAGGCCGTCCACATCTCGACCTCCCGCGACTCGCGCCAGTAGAACCCGTTGGCCACCACGCCATGTTCCGCCGGCCGCTTTCCGGTCAGCATGTTCGTCTGCACCGGCCAAGTGACACACGGAAAACTGGGGGTCAGGGGCTGCTTGTCTCCCCCCCGCATCAACGACGTCAGGTTGGGCATGCGGGCTAAATCGCGGTCCCGCAAAACGGGAATCGACAGGAACACCAAGTGCTTTTCCATCCGGTTTCATCCTTCGTGGCTCAGAGGCCTTCCCACGCTGGTCCGCGAGCGCGATTCGTTGTTCACGGCCAGTCCGGGTTGATTCAAGTTCCGCATTGCATCGTGCCAGGCCGGTTCGAATTGTTCCAGCGGCATATCGGTCAATTCTTCGAAGCGGGCCACCGGACCGCGTCCGTCGGGGTTGCGCACGTATCGGTCCATGCGTTCGCCGTACAGCAGATTCTGGTTGTAGATCAGGTACCAGGTCAATCCCCAAGCATACAGGTACAAACGATGTCCCGCATCGCCTTCGTGCCGGGTCAAGTACTGGTCATCCGGGGCGTTCAGGACATCCGCGATCGCCCAGGGTTCGTTTCCCGCCAAATCCTCCTGCAATTGGGCAAGCCGCAGGGGATCGGGCGCGTCGATGCGGAGGGTGTCGCCGTCCAGTTGGGCGGTTTCGAAAATCTGGGCCAAGCCCTCATCCAGCCACTTGGGAAGGGGATGTTGTCCCCTTGGATAGACGAAATTCTCCGCATAGGCGTGAAACGCTTCGTGGTACAGGCGGGCCAGCGATTGCCGGGTGACTTCGGCAAACCGGGCGATATTCTTCCGGTCGGCCACCTCGAGCCGAGTGAGGGCCGCGCTGTACTCCCGTTCCCACGCGGCGCGACGGGCCCGGCCCTCCACTTCGATTTCGGCCGAGTCGTAGTCGCGGGCTCGCATCTCCGCCAGCACTTCGGCTAACCGGGACGGAAAACTCTCCGCCCACTGGTCGTACTTCCGCCGCACGGCCGCGTGCTGAGTTCGTATCTGCTCCAATCGCTCGGAAAACACGTTCAGATCCGTACCGACCACGATCCGATTGTGGACGGGCGAATAAAACGCCGGGTTGGCGATGTCCAGCTTCCAACTCTCCAGCACGCGGCGATAGTCGCTCATGTCCCCCAGAAGTACGATCCGTAACGGTTCCGCTGGTTCGCGAACCGCGGGCAACACCTGCCGATACGCTCGGAAAACCTGCTCGACCCGTACGATGGTGCGGCGAGTCATTTCCTGGTCGGCGGTACTCTCCAGACGAAACCAAGTTCCCCGATACGCCCAGCCGGGCCCCTGATCCGTTTCGGCCGGCTCCAGATGCACATCCCGCATCCGACCCGCTTCGATCCGGGCACGTGCCCGAAAGCGGGCAAAACGATCCTCAAGCTGCCGCCGTTGGTCAGGCTCCAAACGTTGAACCGATTCGATCTCCGCCGCATCCAGCGGGCGGATGACGGCAAACATGGGCCGTCCCGGCGGCCGGACAATCTCCGCAAACTCCCACTCGGAAGCCCCCTCCGACAACACCAGACCCGCATAGCGCGTCCCGTCCACCAGAGTCAACGACTCCAATTGCCAACCGCCGACAACCGACTCGGAAGCGCCTGTCTCAGCCACCAGCGGGACAAGGGAAAGAGAGAACCCCAGGGCGAGGGCCCAAAATACCCCGCCTGGAAGCACTACGGTTCGGCCAGCGGCTCTTTCTTCTCCGTAATATGGGTACACGTGGCGATCTTCTCCGCATTCAGTTGCCGGTATTCGGCCCACTCTTCCGGGAGGTCGTCCTCGTGGAAAATCGCCTCGACCGGACACTCCGGCACGCACGCTTCACAGTCAATGCAATCGTCCGGATTGATGTAGACCATGCGCTCATCTTCGTAGAAACATTCTACCGGACAGACGACCACACAGTCGGTGTATTTGCAGTCCCTGCAGGGTTCAGCAACAACGTGTGTCATGGGAGAAACACTCCTTCCGGGGAGCCAAGGTTCCGACAAAACAATCACTGAAAAAGAAACCCTTCGATTGAAGAAGGGGTTTCCCGACCTGAAACGGAAGACTTCGCTTCCGCACAACCGGTTTCCACCCGTTGGTGCATGGTGGACAGAGACGAGCCCTGTCGCACGGGTTTCCAACGGAGCGCATCCTAGTAAGCGGGGGGGCGGATGTCAAGCGTCGGCGGTGGGTGGTGAGCCGGTTGGGTCGAGTTGCGTTGAACTAATCCTGGCGACGATGCGTCTTATGATAGGAAGCGAGCTGGGTTGCATATCCGCCCCCCGAAAGAATGGCACCTGGCAGATATTCGTCTTGTTTTAGGGGGAGTTCCTTCCTAGAATCCAACATGGAGGCAGGCGAATTGCAGCGATCCGATTCGTCGAGGGGGACGTTGCAGAAGACAAGTAGCATGGAGTCCCTAGTCGCAGTGATTCAGACACTCTGTTGAGGTAGAAGACTCGTGGTACTCTCCGAAATTGACCGTCGGCTTCTTCAGCGGTGCATCCACCGCAAGCCCCATGCTTGGGAGGACTTTGTTGATCGCTTTGTCGGGTTAGTGGTTCATGTGATTCGTCATACCGCGGCGACCCGATCGTTGCGTCTGGCCGCCGAGGACGAGGAGGATTTGGCGGCCGAGTTCTTCATGGCGTTGGTTCGGGACGATTTTGCGGTTCTTCGGCGATTTCGCGGGGAAAGTAGTTTAACGACCTACCTGACCGTGGTCGCTCGTCGCGTGATCGTTCGCGAGTTGTTGAAAGATCAAGCCCGTTTCCGCCGTTGCCGTGTTTCTGGCGAAGCGGCGGAGACGGCGGAAGCGAACCGCCGCCAACCGGAGAGCCGGCTGGAGGACCGGGAGGAGGTCCAGGCCTTGTTGCGATTGCTGAAGGGCTCCGAGGCCGAGGTGATCCGTCTGTACCACTTGGAAGGCAAGAGCTATCGCGAAATCAGCGCGGCAATCGGGGTACCGGAAAACACCATTGGGCCCACGCTCAGCCGTGCTCGAGCCCGATTACGGCGGGCGGCCAGCCAGCCGGCCGGGGAGGTTTCCTCGGGATAAGGCAACCCGCAGCGCTGTGGCGGATCGCTGTGGCCGACTCCGATGTGGCCGGTCTCTGACCGAGCCACCCGGCCGACCGAAGGTCTCCCATATCGGTGGAGACCTTCGGTCCGCGGTTTCGGCGGGGTCAAAGACCCGCGCCGAGCGGGCCGAGCGTTTCGGCGGGGTCCGGAGATCGCTCTTGCCACATATTCGGACGGCCGCTATCGTTACCGCCCTGGAAATGCGTCGTTCGCTTCGCTCTCCTCCCGCCACCCTTGGCAATGCGACACGGATGTTGAAATGGATCACGCTGCCTCACGAATACCGAACCACTGGTTGATCGCACTAGTTATTTTAGTGTCATTGACATCGCAAGGATGCGTGGGTTTTGCCTCGCATGTTCTCTACTGGATCCAGGGGGGGCACAAGATCCCTGCCGAGTATCCGGGGTTGGCTGGTCAACGCGTGGCCATTGTCAGTGTGGCCAACGCCTCCTCGGTCGGTTCCCACTCGATGTCGCGGTTGGTGGAAAGGGCGGTGGCGGTCATCCTGAACCAGAAAGTCAAGAGGATCGAAATCGTACCTCAGGACGAGATCGCCGATTGGATCGACCAAAACGATTGGGATCAGATGGACTATCGCGAGATTGGCCGAGGCGTTTCGGCGGACAAAGTGCTGGCAATCGATCTCGACTCCGTTCGCCTGCATGAGGGGATGACGTTGTACAAGGGGCGCGCGGACCTGATTGTCACGGTGTACGACATGAACGACGAGGGCACGGTGGTGTTTCGCAAGACCATGCCCGACTTCACTTTCCCCCGGAACAGTGCGCGGCATGCGACCGAGATGAGCGAGGCTCGTTTTCGCGAGATGTTTGTGATGATCCTCTCGCAACAAATCGCCAAGCATTTCTACGAATACCGGATCGAAGAGGACTTTGCCCACGACGCGGTGGGTTTGGCATACTAGCCGAACGCGGCACCCGCACCACTGGTCTCCATCGGCTCCAACCGGATCGGATAGGTTCCGTAGGTGCGGACCGTGTTCCACATGGCCAGATAATTCTCCGGTTTCACCTTGGAATGCACACTGTTGCTGGAGGACAGAATGAAACCGCCGCCCGGGGCCGCCAGGCGCAGCACCTCCTTCGTCTGCCGGACCACGTCCGGCATGTCCCCGAAGGTCAGCAGATGCGCGCAATCCACGTTGCCCTTCATGGCAAAATGATCCCCGTGATCCCGCTTCAGCTGACCGATGTCCAGCCCGCCGTTGGGATCGATCGGATCCAGGCAATCCGGCCGGGCATCCATAATCATGTCCAACAGCGGCAGGATATTGCCGTCGCTGTGCTTGACGGTCAACAGCCCCTGGTCCTTGAAGCCGGCGAACACCCGGACCAGCCCCGGGTAGAGCAGTTCCCGAAAGGTGGCCGGGGACATCATGGGCCCTTCGGTCGAGGCATAATCGTCCCCGGTGAAGACGAAATCCGCCCCCAGCCGCGCACATTCCTTGGCAAATTCGATGTTCAAATCCACCGACAACTCCACCAATCCCCGAATCAACTCCGGATCGGCGGCCAAGGCCATCAGCAGTTCCTGAAATCCCATCAGGTTCCGCGGGATCGAAAAGACATCGTTCAAGTGCACGCCGATCGCCAGCTTGCCCTTGTAACGATCGACCAACCGCCGGAGACTCTCGAAACGATGCGGCGCCCGCGGGTCCGGCGGTTCGTAATTCCGCAGGTCGTCCATCGTTTGGATCGGACCCTGGACCGCGATCACATGCTCTTCTTCCGTCTTCTCGTACACGATGCCGTACTCGTTGCGGAAGCGGGTTTCGGAAATCGGCTCGCGACCAAAATCCGGCTGGGTCAGGATCGCATCCAAACCCATCCGCAAAGTGAACTCTTCCATCGTACAGTCCGGGAGGATCGCTTCGCGCACGTGACGATCTAAAATCCACTCAAAATGAGGTACGCGGTCCGGCTGCTCGTTCCGCAGCGCCGTAATGACCCGCTCATAGGACGTCATTTCTGCCATGAAGGACTCCGACTGGTTTGGGGACTGGGTTCGCTCTTGGGATGTGGGATGTGTCGATATTGTGCCGTTCGAAGCCGCCGACGTAAAGCCAGTGTGATTTTCAAGCCCGTGTGGTTTCCGCTCACCTCGAGAACAGCAGTTGTTCTATCGCGCGCCAGAGGCTGAGCATGCCGCCCATGAGGATCAGGCAGAAGAACAGGACTTGCGGAACCAGCCAGCCCAGCGAGAAGATCGGTTGGGCCCATTGTTGCCAGATTTCGCTCCAACCGATCATCAGGATCAGGGCCGCCCCGCACAGGTAGGGCCCGAACGCGATATCGCGGCGGCGGGTGAGGACCCATTGCACGAGGCAAATGACCACCGCCACAAGAGGGGCCATGAAAAAGACCAGCAGGGTGGATTGCCAGCCGAGGTAGACGCCGATCATGGCCATCAGGGTGACATCGCCGAAGCCCATCGCCTCTTTGCCCAGTGCGGCTTGGCCGATCACACGGACCATCCAGATCAGCCCGCCGCCGAAGGCCATCCCGACCAGAGCGGTCAGCAGACTTTGCCAGCGGTCCCCGCCGAGGAGCCAAACCAAGAGGATCACGGCGGAACCGCCGGCCAGGATCGCCAGCAGCACCCTCCGTCCGGGGAAACGAATCATACTGGCAAGCAGATAAATCGCGGCTCGACGAATCCCCCGCCGCAACGTCACGGTCTTGGGCCAGATGGCGAAACACCAAGCGGCGAAAGCGGCCAGTCCCAGAGCCAACCCGGCCCCTCCGTCCAGAAAAACTGCCCAATCGTGGGGAGAGGTAAGGCGCAACGGTTCGATACCAACCGGACGGGTGCCGATCGTCGTGGCGATGGGCAGGGCCGCCGCGGGCCATGCGGCCATCAGCACCAGTCCGACCAGCGTGCCGGGCATCGTGACCCAATCGGGAATGGTTTGTTCGTCCAGATCAATGAAGGTGGCCACGATCATCAGGCAGATCAGCAGCGTGTGGGCCAAGTAGGTGGCGATCAGCATTCGGGGATCGTCGGGTGGGGGGACGGCATCGGGGATCAATCCGGCTGCCGGGACGTGCCAAGCGTACAGCAGGGCCAAACCGGCGCCGGTCAGCAACTCGATCGCCGCCGGGCGGATCCAATAGCCCTTACCGTGGATTGGCGATTCGCGTCGCAAACCCCACCAGCCCAAAACGGGGATGCGGTCCGAGGCGCGCCGCGGCGGGGCCTGCGGGTGCGGCGCCGACCAGGGTCCGATCGGACGAGGAAACCACGCCAGACGGTAGATGGCCCGATTCAGCTGGCCACCGACCAGCGCCCCCAGCAGGAAAATTCCCAAGTAGAGCAGAGCGCTAAGCGTCACGCCGGCTTGTCCTCTTCACGCAGCCTCATAATTTCGCCGCTCCCGTCGCGCGCTTCAACTCCGCCCGCAGCACCTCATGCGGCACCGATTGACCCGTCAGATGCTCGAATTGGAACGCCGCTTGGCGAACGAACATGTCCACGCCCGTGATCACCCGGCAACTCTGCTCACGCCCATGCTTGATCAACAAAGTCTGCTCGGGATGGAACACGGTATCGAACACGATCATGCCGCGCTGGAGGTGACTGCGATCGAAAGGCGTTTCGTCCAGGTTGGGGTGCATGCCGATCGGCGTGGCGTTAATCAGGATATCCGGCTCGACCCGAACCCGATCGAACCACTGGATCGGGCGGCATTTGAAGCGTTCGGCCAGACTGGCAGCCCGTTCGAAGCTCCGTGCCGACACCGTCACCTCCGCATCCCGGCGGCGGAGGGCATACAGGATCGACTTGGCAACCCCGCCGGCGCCCAGGACCAGCACCGTCTTGCCCCACAAGCTCTGGCCCTTTTCGTAGTTCGGAAAAACGGTGTCCAGTGCCTCATTGAAGGCGGGGAAATCCGTATTGTAGCCGACGAGCGCCCCCTCCTCGAAAATCACGGTGTTCGCCGCACCGATTCCTCGCACCGCACCATCCGCCTGACTCAAATAGCGCACGACCTCCTCTTTATGAGGCACCGTGACGCTCAGACCGCGAATCCCCAGATCACGAGACGCTTCCAGGAACCAAGCCAAATCGTCGCGAGGGACCCGGAAGGGGATAAAGACCTTGTTCATCTTCAAGGTTCGAAAACCGGCGCTGTGGACAATCGGCCCCAGATTCTGAGCCACCGGATCGGCGATCACACCATAGATCTCGGTGTCCTTGTCCAAAGCATCGTACCGGTAAACATCCCGCATCTGCTTGAAACTCATCTGGCCCGGGGCCAATTTCCGCTCATGCTGAAAAGTGGCATAGGTAAACGGGGCCCCGAATTTGCCGGCCAGAATCCGGGTCGGCGCGCCGATCTCGCCCATGCAGATGCCGATCGTGGGCACCTGAGCCTCTTCCATCAACCGGAACATCTTCAGGTTGTCGCTGGGCCGGTGCGCCATCGTGGCAAGTTTGACAATGTCCGGATCCAAACCGCACAGACGCTCGTGGATGCTGGCCAAATCTTCCGGCGTCTCCCGGAAGTTGTGATAACTGATCAACCGCTTGGTCTTGCCAAACCGGGGGATCTCGCCCGCAATGTCCTCTTCCAAATCAATGTAATCCACCCCCTCGGCGATCGCCGTCCGCAACACCAAACGACGATTCTCCTCCGTATCCGACCACTGACCCCCGTCCACCTCGCGGCGGCAGGTGACGATGCAGGGACACGGCCGATCCCTCAGTAAGCGGGGGATGTTCGGCCGACTGCGGATGTAATCCAAACGCAATTCCACCAAGCGCACGCCTTGCTCCGCCAAATAGCGATGCTCGGCCAGCACGTGCTTGTGACGGCCGCGACCAATACACACACAAATCATGGGACACTCGCCGGAGAGAAAAAACGGGAAACGGCGGGGCCGGCGGCACCGAACCGTAGGAACTGTCAAGAATTCTAGTTTAATTCCCCGTCGGTCTGCCACCAAGTAGGCTTGCCCTCCGATTCGAGCATTTCTTCCAGTCCGAGCCGGGGTGTCCAATTGGTGCTTGCCAACACCAAAGTGCCCAATCCCATTATTACGAACTATAGGCCGTGTGCCCAAATAGGGGTTGCAGGTATTCTGGAGTGCGGCGGCTCGAGGCCGCTTTGGCTGTGCCTTTCTCTGCGCTCCTCCGACGGCGATCGTAGGAAATACAAAGCGGACGAAAAACGAAAGCGGTGTCGAGCCGCCGCATTCCAAGAAAACCAGACAGCGGG
>SLEY01000021.1 GCA_007124535.1 Planctomycetaceae bacterium | reverse complement strand
GCTTGCGTCTCTGCCGCTCGATCACCCCGGAGGGCGGAAGCGGCAGGATCTTCCCTCACTGCCATGACGTTAGGCTCGCCTTCTAAACCGACGGGAAACAATCGAATCTTCAATGAAATCTTAGGATAAGCTGCTGCGGAGAGCCTCCCACGTTCAGGGGGAGGTTCGAGCGACTTCTCTCACGGCGCCCGCCCCAGTCCTGCCACATAGTAGAACATAACCAACCGTGTCGGGCGAGGGGACCTGCGTCCTCGTGCCGCAAATCACCATGAATAGGCCACCACGCCCAGAAAGTGCCTTGCTGCGTGCCCCCGTAGGTTGGGCATTCCTGCCCGACGGACGTATGATCACCAACAAGAACGTCGCACTGATTACGAATCCCTCACTGTAGATCCACTATGGGGATCGTCGGGCAGGAATGCCCAACCTACGGATCGACTGTCACGCCGGATCGAAGCACGGAACGCGCAACTGCTGACCGTCCTTTAACGAGGATTCATGAGCCACAATCCCGGGAACGTTCATCGCCAGCGATTCGTATACGTCGATCTCCGGTTCGCGGTCTTCCAGCAAGGCATTGACGAACTCGGCGCACAAAAACACGGCGGAACCGCCGTGACCGGACGGGATACGCATCGGTTCGGGCAGCATATCGCTCTTCCAGTACTGAGGAACCGCCACCGTCTCGGGGCCCTGGCCACGCACGTGGAGGACATCCTCGTGGATGCCCCGCACGGCCATGTAAAATGTCGCTTGATCCCCAAACCATTGGGCTCGCTCGCCGTGTGCGACGCAACGACGAAACTCGTTCATCCGGCAAGCGTGCCCCTGGTTCGTCTGCATCAGGGCCGACTGGCACCAGAACGGATTGTCGTAGGCGTTGTCCGTCATGAAAGGATGATCGCGCAGGTCCGGACCCCCACGCCATCCCAGACACGAAACCTTCGCCACGCGCTCGCCCGTGACCGCGACTAAAAAACCCACCGAATGAGTCGGATACAGCATGGGGGGATAACCCCACCGCCAGGAGCGTGTGCCGTCGGGGTTGTGCGGCAGACCGCTCCGATCCCGAATCATCTGCTGCATCCGTTCCACACTTCCCCGATCATGGTAGTATTCCCCCTCGGTATAGAACAGCTCGCCAAAGCCGCCTTCACGGAACAGATTGCGGGCGAAAATGCAGCCCTGACGATACCAGGTGGATTCGGCTTGCATGTATCGCATTCCGGTCTGTTCCTTGACCTCTTTCAACATGGCCGCTTCTTCAAGCGTGACGCAGGCCGGACATGCGCAAATCACATGCCAACCCCGCTCCATGCACATGCGAGAATGCCGGGCATGATCCGTGGCTCCCGAAAAAACCGCGACGGCATCGATGTCCCGGGCCTCGGCGATCATGCTCTCCAGCGATTCGTACACCGTATCGCACCCGTAACGGTCCTGCAGCCGCCGGCGCCGTTCCGGGTACAGATCGGTCACTCCCGTGACAACACAGTTCGGATGCTGATGCCAGTGCATGGTGGCGCCGAACCCGCCGCCCACGACGCCCATCCGAATCGTCTTGCCGGTTTCCTCGGGATAGGCGCGACCGGCCCGCGTCAGAAGCTCGCCGCCAGCCAACAACGCCGCGGCGGCACTGGATAACTGAACGAAACTGCGGCGAGAGCACTGCGACTCGCCACGCGTGGGGTTGCCATTCATCAGCGGTCTCCAGGTTCCGGCAGCGCCCGGCCGCCCGGCCACACGAACCGGATTCTACAAGGCAGAAAAACAAACCACTCGCCCGCCCAGCACCGACCGTTGACCACACACCCTACGACACACCGGCAACGAGCGGCCCTCAGAATACAGCGTCCGGGCGGACGTACGACTCATCCCGCCTTACCATGAAGTTCCCCGAAGCCCTTGTCAAGCTGGCTTGCACTTCAGCGAAGGAATTCCGACCCCATTCGCGGCAGCTGTCCCGCCCCCCGCTACCGCGACGTCCCGCGGGGCCGGCCACATCAAGGCAACGGAATGTCTTGAAACCGGAAATCGACACGAACCGGGATGATCAACACCGGCGTCTCGTAAACCAGACGGTATCCGGCCAGTCCGTTGTCGTGGTCGAAAACATACGCCATACCCAGCTCGTTGGGGGTTTGGCGAGTCGGTTGGGATGCCACCGGATCGATCCGCTGGCCGTCCGCATCCAATAAGTACGCTTCGTTCTGGAAAACCCAGCCTCGGTGGGATTCTAAAGCCACCCCGGCCTGGTCAAACCGGATCCGCATGCGGGCTTCGTATCGCCCGACATCCTGCCGCACCTGCTCCAAAGTGACTTGGACACCCGCGCGGCGACGTTCAACCCCGCGAGCGGTCTCCAAATCCTCGAATGTGAATTGATGGGTGCGACCCGGCAGTAAGGCCTCCAAACGACCCTCCAAATCTGCGATCCGCGTCGATTCACGCTCCGGCAACTCGAAAGGCAGCCGCAGTTCCGTGACCGCTTGTTCGCCGTTCAGCGGGATTTCCAATCGCCCTGTACTACCCAAGATAGGAATCTGGTGGCCCGCCTCGTCGACCGCCTGGACCTGATCCAGCGGCAATTGCATGACGATCGGACGGGTCCGCGGCTCCCAAGCCACTTCCAGAGCCAGACGCAAGGAGTCGTTGCGCGGGTTGCGCAAATCGCGGCGGGCCAGGAGCGAAACGCCCTCGAAACGGTACAAACCGCTGTAGGCCGCCCGTTCCGACCGTCCGTATTCTTCCGCATCCCGTCCAACGATCGCCAAGGCATCCGGTTGGTCCCCGTAGTGATAGACGGTCAGCTGAGCCTGGTCGAGCACGTGGTCCAGTGCCTCCCAGAACGTGGTTGCTTGAAAATCGGTTTCGACCGGCGGATCGGTCACTTGTTGGCCAAACCGCTCGCGGAAATCCAGGATCGGATTCCCCGATTGCTCCTCCAAGGCAGCCAGTGCTTCGGACAGACGCATTTCGCCGCGCAAATCGATTCGCGAGCCCTGGGCCGTGGTTTCTGCAGCCGCCCGCTGCAGACGTTCCCGCACTCGTTCCAGCCGAACCCGCACTTCGGCCGACATGGTTCGACTCACCGGCGGTAGCAGCTCCAGCACCTCCGGCCCCAAATCCACCAACGCCTCTTCAGCAGCCTCCCGACTGGCCAGGGAGGGATCATCCAATTCGCGGACCAAGCGCCGGACTTCCAATTCCGCTGGCGGATTTTGAGGTACTTCGTCGGGCTCATTCAGAACTCCGCTCAGAACCAAAAGCAACGCGATCACAATCGGCCTCCACGATTTCAGGTTCCCATTCCGAGCAACCTTGCCCCCTTCCCGGAGGGAAAGCCGGCCAGCGCCCACGATTTTCAACTGTCTCTAATCCTAGCGCCACCACCGCTGACAAACAAACCCGACGGTTAAGAAGGACCCCAGCCGTAAAGAATAATTCCCCGTGAAAAACGCAAATGTGCAAATGCGTGCAAATGGTGCAAATGGTGTGAATTCGGTACAAATGGGGACACCCGGCCATTGTTGGCAAATACCCTCCCCGGCCGCTACCGCGTCCGACCCTCCCGCAAGCGGGAGGGTGAAGAGCAGCATGATTTCACCTCCCCTCCGGGGAGGTCGGACGCGGTAGCGGCCGGGTGGGGCGCGCCG
>SLEY01000584.1 GCA_007124535.1 Planctomycetaceae bacterium | reverse complement strand
TTTCCGATTTTGCAGGATCGTGGTGAGGACCAGCCGACGCTGGTCTATCTGGATAACGCCGCGACCACGCAGCGGCCCCGGCAGGTGATCGACACGATCACCACCGCCTATGAAGCGCAGTACGCGAACGTCCATCGCGGGCTGCATCGTTTGAGCGAATTGAGCACGGATCTATTTGAACAGGCCCGGGAGGCGGTCCAGGGTTTCATCCACGCCCGCCACCCGCACGAAATCATCTTCACCTCGGGCGCCACCGGCTCGATCAATCTGGTGGCCCGCAGCTGGGGCGATTCCCGGCTGGGGCCGGGCGACGAGATTCTACTGACCGACATGGAACACCATTCGAATATCGTACCTTGGCAGCAGTTGGCGCAGCGTACCGGATGCCGGTTGCGGTTCGCACCGATCACCGACCAGGGATTGCTGGATCTGGCTGCCTTGGAGGATCATCTGAATGAGCGGACCCGGATGGTGGCGGTCACGGCGGTCTCGAACGTGCTGGGGACGAAGAACCCGATCGGCCCCCTGGTGCGGCGGGCCCATGCCGCCGGAGCGCTGGTGTTGGTCGATGCGGCGCAGAGCGTACCGCATGAGCCGACGGACGTGCAGGCGTGGGATGCGGATTTCGTGGCGTTCAGCGGGCACAAGATGCTGGGTCCGTCGGGGGTGGGCGTGCTGTACGGGCGCGAGTCGCTGCTGGAAGCCATGCCGCCGTTTTTGGGCGGCGGCAGCATGATCCACCGCGTCACGCGGGAGGGCTTCGAACCCGCCACCCTGCCCTCGAAGTTCGAAGCGGGAACGCCGCCGATCGTACCGGCCTTGGGGTTGGCCACCGCCATTGCCTATCTGGAACGCGTCGGCCTGCCGGCCATCGCGGCCCATGAACGATTGCTGACCGAACAGGCCTACGCCCTGCTGAACACGATGGAGGGCGTGCGGATCCTGGGCCCGCCGCCGGACCAGAAAGCCGGGATCGTCAGCTTTGCCGTCGCCGGGATCCAAGCCAACGACTTGGCGATGGCGATGGACGAGCAGGGTGTGGCCGTGCGGGCCGGGCACCACTGCACAATGCCCCTGCACGCTCGGCTGGGAGTGGCGGCCAGTGTGCGAGCCAGTTTCTACCTCTACAACACGCCCGACGATGTGGAACGGCTGGGCGAGGCGCTGGCCTGTGCCTTGACGTTGTTTCGCCGCAGGACCTGAGAAAGGCAGCCCGTGGACCCGGTCCCCGTCGTTCCCCCGCCGCCCTACCAACCGCCGGGAGGTTGGCTCCGCCGCACCTGCCGCGCGGTGTTCCGGGAACGCCGCCTGCCCACCCGGCTGGCCGAACAACTCGATCGCTTCTGGATCCGCCTGGGTCGAACCACCCGTGTGGTCCGAACCGCCGGCTGCCAAATCCGCGTGCGGCGACTGGCCGCCGACCAGCATTATCTGCGGGAAGTGATCGAGCAGCGGGCCTACCATCCGCCGGGTTACGAAATCGGTCCCACCGATACGGTCGTGGATGTGGGCGGAAACATCGGCGCATTCGCCGTCTGGGCCGGGCGGCAGGCGCCTCGCGGACGGGTGATCACCATCGAACCCGTGTCCGAAAACTTCCGCCTGCTGCGCGAAAACCTCCGCCGGAACGGTTTGGAGCACGTCCAGCCGATCCAGGCGGCGGTGCAGGGACATCCGCCCGGCGACGTGACGGTCTACTGGAGCGCTGCCGGTACGGGCCACCATACGATCCTGCCCGAACTGGCCGGCGCGCCGCTGGGCAGCGAGCGCGTCCCGGGCCTGACTCTGGAGAGTCTGTTCGCCCGGTTTCGACTGGAACGCTGCGATTTCTTGAAAATGGACTGTGAAGGCGCCGAATTCGAGATCCTGGCCTCGCTGCCTGCCGAACTGGCGCCCCGAATTGCCAAACTGGCTCTCGAATACCACACCCGCGGCGACCGGCCGAAACGCGAGCAAGCTGGCGAACTGATCGACCGGTTGACAAGCTACGGATTTCGCATCGACCGCTACACCGACCTCCTCGACACGCCCCGCGGCATGATCTTCGCCCACCACGCGCCCGCCTGATCCCGCACGTCGTGAGCGCAGGACCGGCATCCCCCCAGGTCGTCCAAGTTGTATTGCGGCATCGCTTGCAGGGTGCAGAAACGGGCTTGCAGCATCTGTCGTCTTTTCGCGTGCTATGACAAGCCTTCATATTTCAGACTGCGCCAAAGAGCTGGCAACCAGCATTGCCGCGCATGGGCTCTGCTTTACCGTTTCAGCCCATGGCATCCCGCCACAGCCCAAAAGAACCATGGTTGGCAAAGCCCAGCCGAACGCCCCAATCAATACCGCGACCACGCCAGCTGGCTCCAGAATCTCCTGGTCTCGGCCGGGTGCTTGGGCTATCGAAATGGCCCTCTCCAAAATCCGTGACGGTCAGGCCGTGACGAGCGCGGCAGTTATTGACCATCCGGTCCGTCTTGCAAGGCATTCGAAACCAATGCACGTCGCGGAAATCTCCGTCTTGCTCCACGATCAGCACGGCTCACACGATATCGTGTTCCCCGGTCGGGCTGAGCAATTCCGGGCCGATGCCCTGACTGTCGCCCAGGTCCGCGACATCCAGCAGGAACATGTGGCAGGTCTCGCTGGCCGGGTCGCCGCCGTGGAACAGGATCCAGCGGCGGTCCGGCGTCAATTGGGGGTGGAAATGGGCTTTCTGCCCGCCCAGATAGGTCGGCCAGTTGCCCATCAGCCGCAACCACTGATGCCGGCCATGCTGGCGGTCCAGTTGGAGCAGAGCATACATATCATGGATGTCGAATTTATCCCAATCGGTGGAGTTTTCGTAGAAGAACAGTCGGCCGGCCGGGTCGCGGCCGGTGTGCAGGTACTCGAAGAAGTCGGGCATGCGGAATTCGAACCAACTTTGCTGCAGCGGGTCCCGCAGGCCCAACCGGCGTTCTTCCGGCACTTCGTAGGCGATCCCCCGTTCCGTCACGGGGCAATGCACGACGCCGTCGCGGATCGGATCACAACGGTTGCGGGTGAAATCGGTCAGTAGCATCCCGGGCCCCTCGGCCGGATGGGTGACCACGATGTGCTGGTTGTCGTAGGGGGCCACGTGGAATACGGCCGCGTCGATGTGGCTGAGCGTCTGCTGCTGGCCGGTATCGAAATGGTACGCGACGATGGCGGCTCCCTCGCAGGGCTCGCCCCAGATCGATCCTTGGGGGACGTGGATGTAGACCAGCCATTGCCCGTCGGGGGTGCAGCAAGCGCGGCCGTAGGGATCGCGGTCCTCGGGGATGTGGAACAGCGATTCGTCGTCCAGCGTGTGGACGTGGACGGCCCGCACGTGATTGCCATCGAAATAAACGGCCTGATTCCGCGGCACGTTCAGCGCGCTGCGGTGGTCCAGCACGCCGGCGCCCGAATCGATGCACCAGGGCCGCCACTGGGTATCCTCGGCGGTGGCCCGGGTCAGCTGGGTCGATTCGGCGGTATGGAGGTCCAGCCGGTACAGCTGCAGTTGCCCCTCCGCGGCGCGGTGGTAGACCAGATAGCGCCCGTCGGCCGTGATCGTGGGCACGTAGTAATACAGCGGGTAGCACTGGCTGTCGCCCCAAGTCAATTGGATTGCCAAGCGGCCGGTTTCCGGGGCCTGCAGGCGGCGGAA
>SLEY01000523.1 GCA_007124535.1 Planctomycetaceae bacterium | reverse complement strand
GACGAGTCGAACGGGTCAGACGAGTCGGGCGGGTCCAACGGGTCAGACGGGTCGGGCGGCTCGGGCGTGTCGGATGGGGTTCTCTGATTTTCTTTTGTTTTTTCAGAGGCGGTGGCGGGTTTGTTGACGGCGGCTCAGGATTTTGCTTCGCGCTGCTCGGGTTTGGATTGCGGGACGGTTTTGGCGGACCCGCCCTGGCAGTTCTCGAATCGAACGGGGAAAATGGCTCCGGAACACCGGCGTTTGAATCGATATGCCACATTGACGCTGGAAGAAATCAAAGAGATTCCCGTGCTTTCGGCGTGCGCGCCAGCGTGTCATCTCTATCTCTGGGTGCCGAACGCCCTGCTGCGCGAAGGGCTGGACGTGATGGACGCCTGGGGGTTTAGCTACAAGACCAACTTGGTCTGGCACAAGGTCCGTCGGGATGGGGGGCCGGACGGGCGGGGAGTCGGATTCTACTTCCGCAATACGACCGAACTGGTTTTGTTTGGCACGCGAGGCAAATTGCGAACCGGGGATGCGGGTCGGCGGCAGGTGAATATCATCCGGACGCGGAAGCGCGAGCATTCTCGCAAACCGGAGGAATTGTACGACATCATCGAAGCCTGCAGCCCGGGCCCGTACTTGGAGTTGTTCGCCCGCGGCCAGACGCGGGCGATCTGGAACGTGTGGGGAAATCAATCCGAGGCTTATGAACCCACTTGGCCTACTTATTGATTCTGGGGAGACTTGTGCATGAAAGCGATGCGGGCAACGGCGGCGTGTGGATTTCTGATCGTGATCGGTGGGGTATTGCAGGCGGAGGAGGTGACGGGCGACTATCCGTTTCGCCCCGTACCGTTCACGGCGGTGCGAGCGGCCGACGAATTCTGGTTGCCGCGGATGGAGACCAATCGTCAGGTGAGCATCCCGCACGCGTTTGGCAAGTGCGAGGAAACCGGACGAATCGACAATTTCAAGATCGCGGGGGGGCTGATCGAAGGGACGCATCGGGGGGGTTCCCGTTTGACGATACGGACGCCTACAAGGTAGCCGAGGGGGCTTCGTATGCCCTGATGGTGCATCCGGATCCGGAACAGGAGCGGTACTTGGACGAAATTGATTGCGGTCATCGCAGCGGCCCAGGAGGAGGACGGTTATCTGTACACCAGCCGCACGAATCGAGCCGAGCATTTGAGAAACTGGTTTGGAGAGCAGCGTTGGGAGAATCTCAGTCTCAGCCACGAACTGTACAACTCGGGGCACCTTTTCGAAGCGGCGGTCGCCCATTATCGGGCGACGGGCAAACGGAACCTGTTGGATGTGGCGATCAAGAACGCGGACATGTTGGTCCGCGCTTTTGGTCCGGAAGGGCTTCGCCGCCCCCCGGGGCACCAAGTGGTCGAGATGGGTTTGGTCCAATTGTATCGCGAGACGGGCGAGCGGGCTTATTTGGATTTGGCTCGCTTCTTTTTGGACATTCGCGGTCGGCGACTGGATGGCCGCCGGTTGTACGGTCCTTATTCCCAGGACCATCGGCCGGTGGTCGAGCAGGACGAGGCGGTGGGGCATGCGGTCCGCGCGGCCTATATGTATGCCGGGATGGCCGACGTGGCGGCCCTGACCGGGGATGCCGATTACATTCGGGCCATCGATCGGATCTGGGACAACGTGGTGGGCAAGAAATTGTATGTGACGGGGGGGATCGGCGCCCGCGGGGCGGGCGAAGCGTTTGGCGAGAACTACGAATTGCCGAACATGACGGCGTATGCCGAGACCTGTGCCGCGATCGGCAACGTCACTCGCTTTATCGCCTCGGTGCCCGGTTATGCTTTTGCGACGGTTGAGGATGCGCTCTACGTCAACTTGTTCCTGGCGGGCGAGGCGGATCTCGAATTGCCGGGGCAAACGGTGGGGGTGGTCCAGGAAACTCGCTACCCGTGGGACGGGCGAATCCGTATCACCTTGGAACCCCAGCGGCCGGGGACCCCGTTCGGCTTGCACCTGCGGGTCCCGGGCTGGGCCCGCGATCAGCCGGTGCCCAGCGATCTGTATCGTTACCTGGAGCCGGGGGATGAGGAACCGGAGTTGCGGGTGAACGACCAGTTGGTCGATTGGGATCTACAGGCCGGTTACGCCGTAATCCACCGCAATTGGCAGGCGGGCGATGTGGTGGAATGGCATTTGCCAATGCCCGTGCGGCGAGTGGTGGCGCATGCGGCGGTGGAAGACGCTGCCGGTAAGGTCGCGTTGCAGCGGGGACCGCTGGTGTATTGCATTGAATGGCCGGATGTGCCGGAGGGTCAGGTGCTGAACCTGGTGGTACCGGACACGGCGGAGTTGGCGAGCGAATTCCGCGATGATCTGTTGGGGGGGTTCCAGGTCATTCGTGGCGAGGCGGATGCCGTTTCGGTGGACGAGTCGGGTGAGCGAGAGGTCGCCTCGGGTCGTTCGTGGTTGGCCATACCCTATTATGCCTGGGCGCATCGTGGGCGGGGCGAAATGGCGGTCTGGCTGGCCCGCACCCCGGAGGCTGCCCGTGCTCGCCAAGCCCCCACGTTGGCTTCGCAGGCCCAACCCTCCGCCTCGTTCGGCGACCCGGGCGGTTTGAATGACCAATCCGAACCGCGCCGCTCGAGCGACAAATCGGGCGGTTTTCACCACTTCTGGCCCCGTCGCGGCGCGGTCGAATGGGTGCAGTATGATTTCGGCAACCGGTTCCAGGATCCGATCGAAGTGTCGGCGGTCGAGGTCTACTGGCTGGACGACACGGGCAGCGGCGAATGCCGCATCCCTGCCGGTTGGCGAGTCCTGTACCGCGAGCAGGATCAGTGGAAACCGGTGACGGGCGCCGACGAATACGGATTGGAGAAAGACCGTTTCAACCGCACCACCTTCGACCCCGTCCTCACCGATGCTTTGCGTCTGGAGGTCCAGTTGCCGGCCAATTATTCGGCCGGCATTCTGGAGTGGAAGGTCGAATAGCGGCGGCGGGCGGCCACCCGTCCCGGTCCGCCGTGTTCGTCGAAGCCGATCATTCGACGCGTTCCCGGACCACCTGCGGCCACTGGTCCGCGTCCGGGACCAGCCAGACATTCCGGAAGAACGCGGGGCCCCGGTGGGCCTGCAGGTAGAGGTGTTCCCGCGGCACTTCGTCCCGGGTGCCGCCCCGCCCGGTCCCGCTTTCCATTTCCACGTCCTCGTGTATGAGAATGCCGTTGTGGTACACGCTGATCCGCGCATTCTCGGTCTTCTCGCCCTCCTCGTCGAAACGCGGGGCGTGGAACAGCAGGTCAAATGTCTGCCAGTGGTAAGGCGGGAGCGTGGCGTTCACGTCCGGACTGCGGAAACGATACAGGGCCCCGTCCTCGGAAGTGCCTCGCGAATGGCCGAACGAGTCCAAGATCTGCACTTCGTAACGGTTCTGAATGTACAACCCGCTGTTCGTCCGGCGACTGCTGTCCCAAAACGGCAGCAGGTACTCGACGTGCAGGAACATATCCCCATATTCTTCCGCCGTCCGCGCGCCCTGATTCAAAAGGCCTTCGTCGGTCATCGAAGCTCCGTCACGCCATTGGGCGACGTCTGACCCATCGAACAGGACGGTCGCCTCCTCCGGCGGCTCCAACCCCAGCGTGGGGCTGGTGCGGACGATCCGTTCCAGCGTGCCCAGGACGTCTCCTTCCTCGCCCAG
>SLEY01000073.1 GCA_007124535.1 Planctomycetaceae bacterium | reverse complement strand
GCGGCCTTCTCGACCTCGTCGATCTCGTATCGTGCCGCCTCTTCCGGCGTGGGAACGCGCAACGGGCGAACGACACGGAACCCGATGAAATCGGTGTCGGTGTAATACCAGATGCTCTGCGGAAGCTGAGGATCCTGGCTCTTCCAATCCCCGGTCGAGGCGCGGCGAGCACTGCTCCGCAGCTGTTCGGGGTCGTCGTACCAGGAACCCCCGCGAGCGATGCGATTCTCGATCTCGGTGGGGATGCGCAGCGGATTGCGGGCCGGATTACCGGTAAAGCTGGCGTAACCGTCCGGGTCGTAGCCATCCAGGACCCACTCCGCCACGTTGCCGTGCATGTCGTACAGCCCCCACGCATTGGGTTCTTTCTGGCCGACCCGGTGGTATTTGTCGTCGGCGTTGTCATAGTACCAACCGTAATCGTCCAGATCGGCGGGATCATCGCCAAAGCTGTAGGCCGTGGTCGTCCCTGCCCGGCAGGCATACTCCCATTCCGCTTCGGTTGGCAAGCGGTAGTAGCGTCCCGTTTTGGCCGACAACCACTTGCAGAACATTTTGGCGGCCAGCGGGGTCATGCAGACCGCCGGATGCCCTTCGCGGCCCATGCCGAAAGTCATGTCCGTGTAGGGTTTCGTCGGCATGGTAATGGCGTCGGCCAACTCGGCATGCTCGGACGTGGGCAGGCCCAGGATCATTCGGCGTTGTTGGGCCAGGCCCATCGACCACAATTCGAACTGATCCCAAGTGACCTCGTATTTGCCCATCCAAAACGGTTCCAGCTCGACCTCGACCTGCGGGCCTTCGTCATCCCGCCGATCCAGCTCGCTCTCCGGACTTCCCATCACGAACGTTCCCCCCGGAATCGGAACCATATCGAAGGTAACGCCCGTGTTTCCGAGCTGCTCGGTGTAGGGCTTCATCTCCGATTCCTCGGTCGCCTGCGAGTCCGGCACGTCGGTCGGTTCGAGCATCCAGGTGACCGTCGGTTCGACGTCCAAGGCGACGGTTGTCGGGTTTTCTTCGGCAAACAGGCAGGGGATCGCCAGGAGCGTTCCCAGAACGGCAGCCAACCACACGGCTGGGGAAACAAGACTGAACCGGATTCCGCATCGCATCATTCACATACTCCTCTTAAGAAGACTCAACCGCCCGCCGAACCGCATGCAGGTTCTCGGGCGGCACCGTTTGGGGATCATAAGTACAGCCGGGAGCGATCAGCAGGGGGTGCCCGGCGGCCGCTCGCACGGCATCGGCGACTTGGGCCCTGCAATCATCGGGCGAACCGGATATCAATGTGTGCAGATGATCGACCCCGGCACACAGGGCGGGCCGGATACGGCCCGCCACCTCGGCGATGGCCGGTCCAGCCGAACGATCGGCCCAGTTGATCGCATCGACCGGGTATTCGGTGAAGCGGGCGAAGTTCTGCGGCCGCCCGCAAACGTGCATGATATTCAAGGAAAGCCCACCGTTTTCGGGGGAACCGCCGGCCGCCGTTGCCCCCGACAGGATCTTCAGGTCGCCAGCACGGACAAAACGATCGTAGGTACCCGCCCCGTTCTGCGGGGTATCGACCTGATCATCACGCACCGAGAGGAAAATGCCGTGGGCGCCTGCCCCCCGGCACTGGCGGGCGTAGTTGCCCAAGGATTCCGCAACGATATCCAAAGCGGATTGCAGCAGGTCGGGCGCCTCGCGCATCCAGCGGTTCAGCGCCACGTCGCGAGGATCATCTTCCTGGCGGGCCAAGGTCCCCGGACCATGCTGGCCCGTATCGGGCACGGCCAGCTGGCGGAGGGTGCTCCAAGCGTTGAACAACGTGGTGGACAGCGGCAACCGGCCTTCGAAGTGGCGATTCAAGGCCACGATCAATTCCAGCTGCCGCCCAAAGCTCCCTTCGTCTCCGTTCAATACCGTCAGTTTTTCCAGGTCGCGAGTTTCGATCAGCACCCCTCCGTTGACGGGTGGTCGCGGATAGCGATTGTCGTCCATGACCTTGAGAAAGTCCAGGTCATAGGTCTCCACATGGCGCACGTGGGCCTCGACGGCTGCCGGTCCCGCCGTTCGTCCCGGTCCAAAATGGTACCAGAACGACACGGGGGCCCGGTCAGGTTGCTGGCCTTGCAGGACAGCCATCACACGTTCTAGTTTGTCCATGATTCTCTCTATGTGGGGGGGCACCGCAAACCAGGCAGGCAAGGGAGGCGGGGGCAACGCCGAGTTTCCCATTCAACCGACCCGGCGTCCAGCAGACGGAATCTTCCGATTCCGACAACCCATCTTAAACATGAAGACCTTCCGCGTACAGGGCGGGAAAGCGACCGAGGTCTATAACGACCAGCCCTCCCGGTACTCGCGGTGCAAATATCGCTCGGCCTCGGGCGCGTTGGGAATCTTCATCTCTTGCGGCTCCCATTGGATCCGTTTGCCGCTGCGGATCGCCACATTGCCCAGCAAAACCACTTCGGTCATCGGACCGGAGTAGGTCACCACATCGGAGCCCGGCCGCCGTCCGGTTCGAATCGCGTCCAGGAAATCCCGCTGATGGTTCCCCCCGGGGGCGCGTTCCAGATACGGCTCCGGCGGCTCGAACTCCCGGCGCTGCCGTTCCGGGACAATTTGGAACCCCGAGTTCCCGTGCACGATCATCGCTCCCGCATCGCCCACCAGGACCGAACCGTTACCGGGCACCTGATCTCCCTCTTCGAAGGCATCCGGTCGCGGCGGCTTCTTCCCACCATCGTGCCATTGCAGCCTCACCGCCGGAAGCGTCTCGCCCCAACTGGCCCGCCGTTCGGGAAAGTGGTAGGTGACCACCGATCGCAGGGGGCCGCTCAAATCGGTGTTCCCCTCGTGTTCGGCTTCGACCCAGTCCGGGTGGCCCAATTCCAGTGCCCAGAAGGCCGCGTCGAAAAAGTGGCATCCCATGTCACCCAAAGCACCGGTTCCAAAATCCCACCAGCCCCTCCAGTTGAAGGGATGCAGGCCGGGATGATAGTCCAGCCGGGGAACCGGACCTAACCAGAGGTCCCACTCCAAATGGTCAGGAACCGGCTGGCTGGCCGGCCGGCTGTCCATACCCTGCGGCCACCAGCCGGCAGGCCGATCACTGATGACGTGCACCTCGCGAACCGGACCGATCGCACCGGCCCGCACCGCCTCGACCAACTCGCGCATCTGATGGCTGCCATGCCCCTCGTTGTCCATCTGAGCCACCACCCCGCATTCCTCCGCAATCTGGGCCATGCGGCGGGCTTCGAAGACCGAGTGCGTCAACGGCTTCTCGCAACTGACATGCAACCCCGCCCGCATCGCATCCCCCGACGCGACGGCGTGGGTGTGGTCGGGGGTCGATACCATGACCGCATCCAGTTGCTCGCCCTGTTCTGCGATCATCTCGCGGTAGTCGACCCAGCGGCGAGCGTCCGGGTGGTCACCGCCCGCCTGTTCCAGACGCTGACGGTCCACATCACACAGGCCGATGATCCGGCCACCGGCATGGGTGATCGCTCGCCGGTTGGCCACGCCGATGCCTCCCACACCGATCATGCCGACTTGTACCGCTTCGTTGGCCGCAGAGGAACGTGCCCGGCCCGCTCCGATCACGGTCAACCCCATGCCTGCCGCCAAGCCTTGGATGAACTGCCGGCGCCGGATTCGATTCGTCATGGTCTTGCCCCT
>SLEY01000228.1 GCA_007124535.1 Planctomycetaceae bacterium | reverse complement strand
CCCCTGTTCGTACGCGGGGCGGGGGCCGCATGGTTCGACGCGCGGGTCGACGGCCAGGATCCCCACTTCGCCCACTTCTATCCCGACTGGGCGGAACAGGGTTTCGATGGCCGCTATGTGGACAACACGGATGTCTTCCATGTCGCCGTTCAAGCGATGAGCCAAGGTGTCCCGGCAGAAGAGCACGTGGTAAGATCGTTGCCGTGCCGCAGCGCCGGCGACCCGCAGGGCAACCCCCGGCTGGACCTGATCTGCCTGACCGAAGATCCCCGCCAAGTCCCCACCGACGAACAAGCCCGCGCGTGGCTGGAACAAACCGTCGAGGCGGGGACGCCGTAGAAGCCCTCAACAGAGGGCCGATTCGGGGGACTTCGCGACCGGCGCGGTGTTCTCAGGGCTCGTAACCACCTTCCAACTCCATCCTGCCGCGATCATGATGACCGAGAAACCCACCGTGCCTGATCCCGCGTGCTCCGATTCCCGGCAGGCGCCCCCCGGTTCCGTTTGTCGCGTGGGCCTGCCGGGAACGGATCGGGAATGTCACCAGCAGACGGGGGTGACAGCGCAGTAATGGTGGTGGCGCCGGGCGGCGCGACGGCAGGCGTGCGCATGGGCTCGGGCGGCGCGACGGCAGGCGAGCGCATGGGCTCGGGCGGCGCGACGGCAAGCGCGCGCATGGGCTCGGGCGGCGCGATGGCAGGCACGCGCATGGGCTCGGGCGGCGCGCGCGTGGACCCGGCAGGAACGCGCCGCAGTATGCCAGCCGTGGTAGTGGCACGTGGTCGGACAACCAGCAGCCCAATGTCCCACTACCGGAGCGCAGGTCCCCGGTACGACCACCGCCGTGACGGGAGCCCCATCTTTTTCATACGCCTCGTTCTCGGCCTCGGGCGCCGGAGGGGCTTCTGGAGCCTCCTGAGCATACGCCGTCAACGGCAGTCCGAAGGCCAGGACGGCAACCAAGCAGGCGACACCGATCGGAAAAAACTGGTGTGTACGCGACATGACTCTCATCTCCCTGAGAAAGGGTCCTGCCATGCCCATGCAACCGCCCACGTCGGCGGTTTCGGGCAAGGCGGTTGTGACTTCGTTCGCGTACGCCGGAGCGCGTGCGAACTTCCACAAGTGGGATGCAAATGGCGCGCCATACGAAACGACAAGCGTTCGTTCCTTTTGGCGAACCAGACGCCTGACCGGCGAAAATCCCAGTCGGCCCAGTCCAGTCACCGATAGGTCGGTCAGTCACCGACCGGGTTCCAGTCGCCGGAACCCCCTTATTTGCTGTACAAGGCTTTCCAGCCGGATGCAGAAACGACCGCCTGACGCACCGCCCCCGACACGCTGACGGACGGTGGCTTGAGCAGGGAGGAAAGCAGGGAATGCCAACACGGCGATGTAAAAGCTCCCGACATATCCGGCCCGGGCCGCAAACCCTGTTTTCCTGTCTCTTGCCGGGACTCCTTCTGCAACCGGCTCCGTTTCCCGGACTCACCGTTGACATGAAACGGCACAGCGCGACAATGGGGACTGGCAGGCAACCGGCCTCGGATCACTTCACATGGGAACAGGCTCAGAAGCGTGAGACGCCGGATTGCGGGGCGACGAATTACTGGCGAAGGAGGCATCGTTGCGACATTACGCGTTGATTCTGGCGGCCGCCGTGGCGCTGTCCGGGGTGACCTTGGCTGAACCAACTGAATCGGGCGATCCGCCAAGCACCGCGGCGCCGGCGGGGGAGTGCGAATCGGGGGCGGAAATGCTGGTCGGCGCGTACTACTATCCCTGGTACGCCGCCCCGAGCACCCGTCGTGACGGGTCGACGGACCGTCTCGGCTGGATGCGGCAAGCACTCCGCGGGCGGCTTGTGCCCCCCCAATTGCCGCTGCCAGGCGTTTATGACAGCCGGGACCCCGAGGTGATTGGCCAGCATCTGGCTCAAAGTGTTGCTGCGAACATCCATTTCTGGGCGGTCAGCTGGTGGGGACCGGGCGGGCGCGAGGATCGGGCATTCCGCGAACACATTCTGCCCCACCCCGACAGCGGAAAACTGCAATACGCGGTGCTCTACGAATCGACCGGGCGGTTGGGGTCCTTCGAAGAACCGGATTACTCCCGCTTGCTCTCCGATTTCGCTTACTTGGCGGAACACTACTTCTCGCATCCCGCTTACCTCCACATCGACGGCCGCCCGGTTGTCTTTATCTACCTGACACGAGTCTACTTTCGCAACCGTGGCCAGCGGGAACTGCAACAGCTGCGGGCCCGGTTTCCCCAGCTGTACCTGATCGGCGATGAGGTGTTCGGACCAGACTATCGTTCGGAATATGCCGAACCCTGGGATGCGGTGACCGCCTATGACGTGTATGGCCAGTCGCTCAAGTTGGACGGCGCCACGCGGGAGGCCGTGGACCGCCTGGATGCGGTGTACGCCTCTGCTCGCAAGGCGGCTCACGCTGTGGGGACCGCTTTCGTGCCGGCCGTCAGCCCGGGCTATAACGACCGAGCTGTGCGGGAGGGCCATCCCGGACGCCCCCGCTATTTCATCGACGACCCGGACTCGCAAGAAGGCGACGTGTTTCGGATGGCAATTCGCCAATCGGGTTGGAACCATCGGGACCCCGCCGCCGCGAACATGATGATGGTCACCTCGTTCAACGAATGGTACGAGGACACGCAAATCGAACCCACCGCCGGCGAAGGGCCGACCACGCGCGAGGACGATTCGCCCTCCGCCGATTTCTACACCCACGGCGATGCCTATCCCGACTACGGTACCCTGTATCTGGAGATCCTGCGCGAAGAAACCACGCGTCCCGGGCCGGCAGATCGACCGGGCGTTCGATGAGTTTCACCGTAGACACGGCCCGGTCATCTCCCAACGGACCCGCGAACATGAACCGACTATCCGCGTGCATCACCCCACTCGTCTTGTTCACCGTTTCCGCAGTCTCGGCGGACCCCGGCTCCACGCTACAGGAAGCCTTTCAGGACCATTTCCTGATCGGCGCCGCGCTCAATGCGTCCCAGTTTGCCGAGACGGAACCGGCCCGAAAGGACCTGATTCCTTCCCAGTTCAACACGCTCACCGCCGAGAACGTCATGAAATGGCAGCCGATCCACCCCCGGCCTGGCCAGTACCATTTTGCGGCAGGCGACCGTTTCGTGGCCTATGGCGAACGGCACAACATGTTCTTGGTCGGCCATACCCTGGTGTGGCACTCGCAAACGCCCTCCTGGGTGTTCCAAGATGACTCGGGCAACCCGCTGGATCGCGAAAGCCTGCTCAACCGGATGCGCGAGCATATCCATACGGTTGTCGGGCGATACCGGGGGCGAGTCCACGGCTGGGATGTGGTGAACGAAGCCCTGAACGAAGACGGCTCGCTCCGCGACTCGCCCTGGCGGCGAATTATCGGCGACGATTACCTCGAACACGCGTTCCGGTTCGCCCACGAAGCGGACCCCGACGCGGAACTGTATTACAACGACTACGGGCTGGAAAGCGAAGCCAAACGGCGCGGCGCCCGGGCACTGTTGCAACGGCTCCAAACCGCCGGCGTGCCGCTGACCGGAGTCGGCATCCAGGGGCACGGCAACTTGAATTGGCCTTCGCCCCAAGCGGTCGCCGACACGATCGAAACGTTCGCTGATTTGGGACTCCGTGTCATGATCACCGAACTGGATCTCT
>SLEY01000332.1 GCA_007124535.1 Planctomycetaceae bacterium | reverse complement strand
GGGGTCAAGCGGTTCATCACCAACGGCTGTGGCGACGTGTTGTTGACGCTGGCCCGTAGCGAGCCGGGGGTGAGTGACGGGCGCGGACTCAGTCTGTTCGTTTCGGAACGCACCGAGCATATCAAGGTCCGCCACCTGGAGAACAAGCTGGGCATCCACGGTTCGCCGACCTGCGAACTGGTGTACTCCAACGCGCCCGCCCGCCTGGTGGGCGAGCGCCAGCGGGGACTGATCACGTACGTCCTGGCCCTGATGAACGGGGCCCGGGTCAGCATCGCCGCCCAGTCGCTGGGGATCGCCGAAGCGGCTTACCGGCTGGCTCGCAGCTATGCCAACAAGCGGCAGCAGTTCGGGGTGCCGATCGAGCGTCTGCCCGCGGTGGCCGAGATGCTGACGGACATGAGCCTGGAGATCCAGGCCACCCGAGCTTTGGCCTACGAGACCAGCCGCATCTGCGATCTGGAGAACAACA
Source organism: Planctomycetaceae bacterium (assembly GCA_007124535.1). Classification (GTDB taxonomy): domain Bacteria; phylum Planctomycetota; class Planctomycetia; order Pirellulales; family Pirellulaceae; genus SLMF01. The sequence continues at coordinate 3,217 of SLEY01000332.1, read as the reverse complement.
ACCTCCGCGTGCTGGAAACCAAGGAGTTGGACAAGGACGAGCAGAAACGCCGCAAGAAGCTCAGCCGCGAACTGAAACGCGTCAACAGCATGCTCACGCCCTTGAGCAAGTATGTGGGCAGCGAGATGTGCTGCCGCGTGGCCGACACCACGATCCAGGTGCTGGGCGGTTCGGGTTACATGAAGGACTACCCCGCCGAACGCTACCTGCGGGATGCCCGGATCACCACCATCTACGAAGGCACCAGCCAGTTGCAGATCCTGGCGGCCAGCCGCGGCGTCTCCGCCGGGGTCTTCGAAAGTTACGTGCAATCGTTCGAGCAGACCGAGTACGACGATCCGGACTTGGAGGCCTTGAAGCAGGAATTGATCGAGAACCGCCAGCACATCGCGCGGGCCATCGCGTTCATCAAGAAGCGTTCGCCCAGTTACTTGGACTTGTGCGGGCGGCAACTGGTCGACTGTGCCGTTTACCAGATCTGCGGGCACCTGCTGTTGCGCCAAGCGGAGCGGCATAATCCCAAGAAGCCCGTCGCCACGCGATATATTCGCCACATGATGCCCGCCGTGCGGATGAATAGCGAACGAATCTGCGCGGGCGATACCTCGCCCCTGGACCAATTCGAGGCTTTGGCGGGCAAAGTGCCGGTCACGGCCTGATATCCCGTCCGTTGAGCGGGGCGCCCTCCGGGTTTGACAACGAGAACTGATCGGGTGCCATGAGACTTCCTCCCGAAGGGGCCCGCTGGTTCGTCCGGCTGCGCTGGATCGCCAGCGGACTGGTGTTCACCATTGCGGCGCTGGGCAGCATCACCGGCGTGCTACCCGACGCTCGGCCCCATTTGCTGGTCGGCGCCGCCATGCTGGTGTACAACACCGTTTTCTGGCGACTCCAGCAGACGTGGGGCGCCACGCAGCAGAGCGTCGACCGCCATATCGGCGCGCAGATGCTGTGCGACATCGTGGCCCTTTCGGGTCTGCTGTACGTCTCCGATCTGCCTCGCAATCCGTTTGTCTTTTTCTACGTCCTGCCCATGATCATCGCCGGGATGTATTTGCGCGGCTGGGCCCCGTTCGCCTTCGGGCTGCTGGTCACCCTGTTGTTGGGCAGCGTCATCGGTCTGGAGCATCTGGGCTGGTTGCCTCGTTTTCCCATGCACTTTTCCCCCGAGCCCGTGGTACCACTCGCGGGCACGTACCTGCTGACGCTGTTCGTGGCGATTTCCAGCACGCTCTGGATCACGCTGTACTTCGCCGTCTCGATCCGCCGCTATGTGGACCGGGCTCACGAGGAGATCCGCCAGAAGGAAAAGATGGTGGGGATCGGTCAATTGGTGGCGGGAATTGGGCATGAGATCGCAAATCCCCTGGACGGGGTGCAGAACTGCCTCCGCCGCATTGCCGAACATGTCAAGGACGATTCGCACCTGACCGATTATGTTTGGATGATGCAAGAAGCCTTGGACCGGATCGAAAAGACCACCAAACGCGTTCAGTCGTTTGCCCGTCCACGGGGGGTTGCCATCCAGGACGCTTCGGTCAATAAAGCGGTTGAGGCGACGCTACAACTGATCCGGTCCCGCCGAGCCGATCGGATCACTTTTCGCACCGAATTGGGGGACGTGCCCCCAGTCCGCGGCGACGCCTACACATTGCAGGAGGTTTTGTTTAACCTGTTGATGAACGCGATCTCGGCCATGCCTCGCGGCGGCACCTTGACCGTGCGCACCTATCGGCTGAATCGGGACGATGACGCGACGGGGCAAGTGGCCATCGAGGTGGGGGATACGGGCACCGGGATCCCCCGCGGGAATTTGGAGCGGGTGTTCGAACCGTTCTACACCACGCGTGCCGCATCGGGTGGCACCGGATTGGGTCTGGCCCTCTGCCGGCTCCTGATCGCCGAAATGGATGGCCGCATCGAAGTCCATTCGACCTTGAACGTTGGCACGACCTTTACCGTGGTGCTGAAGCAAGCAGATATCAGGACCGGACAGAAACATCGATGAGAATTTTGGTTGTCGATGACGAGAAGATCAAACGCGTGACGCTGGCCGACGATTTGACCGGCCAGGGGCACGAGGTCGTCACCGCCGCGGACGGTCGGCAGGCGATCGAGTTGTTGGAGCGCGAGCTGTTCGAATTGGTGATCACCGACTTGAAGATGCCCAATATCGACGGCCTCGAACTGCTGAAGCGGATCAAGAGCAGCCCGGACGGAAGCGGGGTGGAGGTGGTGCTGATGACCGCCTATGGCAGCATCCCGGTGGCGGTCGAAGCGATGAAGCAGGGCGCGTTCGACTTTGTGACCAAACCGTTCCGCAACGAGGACCTCTTCCCCCTGATCAGCCGGATCGAGGCCCGTCGCCGCGAGGCGGATCCGGAACTGCTGGACGACCAGGACGTGTCGGATGAAGGGGACGAGGGCGAGATCGGCCGCGAGGTGATCGGCGCTTCGAACGCCATGCGCCAGCTGAAGCGGCTGGTCAAGATCAGCGCCCGCACGGATGCCAATGTGCTGCTGTGCGGCGAGACGGGGGTGGGCAAGGACCTGCTGGCCTCGGTGATCCACCGCCACTCGCACCGCCGCCGAGCCCCGTTTGTCAAGGTCGGTTGCACGCTGTTTCCGGCCACGCTGATCGAGAGCGAATTGTACGGGCACGAAGAAGGCTCGTTCACCGGCGCCGAGCATGGTCGCAAAGGCCGTTTCGAATTGGCCGAAGGCGGCACGATCTATTTGGACGACGTGGACGACATCCCCTTGGAGCAGCAGTCCAAGCTGTTGCGGGCGATTGAAGAGAAGCTGTTCGAACGGGTCGGCGGGAGTCGTTTGCTGCACGCGGATGTCCGGATCATCGCTTCGACCAAACTGAACCTTTTGGACAAGATCGCCGAAGGCACGTTTCGCCAGGATCTCTACTACCGTTTGGACGTCTTGCGGATCCGGGTGCCTCCGCTGCGCGAGCGCCGCGAGGACATCCCCGCCCTGACCGAAGCCCTGCTGCAACGGATCGCCGACGGAGACGACGGTCGAATCGAGCCGGAGGCCGTTCAATTGTTGACCCAGCATGATTGGCCGGGCAACGTGAGGGAACTGTATCACACGCTGCAGCGAGCGCTGCTGATCGGGGGTGGGCGAATTACCCCCGAGGTTTTGGCCAGCGAAGTCGGCGGCCTGCCCTCCTTGGGTTGGGCTGATCAAGCGGCGGCGGAGTCGG
>SLEY01000462.1 GCA_007124535.1 Planctomycetaceae bacterium | reverse complement strand
CGCGGGCGGTCCTTGCGCGGCCAGTTGCGAAACCATCTGTACCGGAACAATGGCGACGGCACGTTCACCGATGTGACGCTACAGGCCGGGGTGGCGGACCCGGACCATTTCGCGTTCGGCGTATCGGCCGCGGATTTCAACGACAACGGCCATATCGACTTGTACGTGTTGAACTACGGCCCGAACGTGCTGTTCCGGAACAATGGCGACGGCACGTTCACCGACGTGTCGGCCGAATCCGGTCTGGACGATCCGCGGTGGAGTCTGGCGGCGCCCTGGTTCGATGCGAACAACAACGGCCTGATGGATGTCTACGTGGCGAATTACCTGGAGTACGACGCGGGCGAGTTCCGCGCCTTTTTCGCGGCGGAGAACTATCCGGGTCCGTTGAGTTATTCGGGCCAGCCGGACGCTTTGTACCGCAACAATGGCGACGGCACCTTTACGGAAATCACGCACGAAGCGGGGCTGTACCAACCGGAGGGTCGGGCGATGAGTGCCGCGGTCGCCGATCTCAGCGGCAACGGCTATCTGGACATCTACGTGGCCAACGACGCCATGGAGAACTGGTTCTTCATCAACCAGGGGGACGGCACGTTTGTCGAGGATGCCCTGGTGCATGGCTTGGCCTTTGGCGAGGGCGGCCAGGGCGTGTCGTCGATGGGCCCGGCAGTGGGCGAGATCGTGCGGGACGGACGGTTGGACCTGTACATCCCGGACATGGATTATGGCTGCCTGCTGATCAATCGGGGCGATTATTTCGAGGACCGCACGGCGTCGTCCGGGCTGGCCGTCGTCTCCGGGCAATACACCGGCTGGGGCGGGTTGCTGTTCGATTTCGACAACGATGGCTATTTGGACCTGTTCGTCTCCAACGGGGACGCCCATTTCGAGTTTCCGGAGGAGGATGTGCTGATGCGCAACGACGGAACCGGAAACTTTGTGGATGTGGCCCGGTACGCGGGCGATTACTTTCGCGAGAAATATGTGGGCCGCGGTGCCGCCTTCGGCGATTTCGACAACGACGGCTATCTGGACCTGCTGATTGTGAATCTGAATGACCAGCCCCGCCTGCTGCGCAATCGGGGCGGCACCGGGAATCACTGGTTGAAGGTCATGCCGCTGCTGCCGGGCGGGCGTTCGCTGGCCATCGGCGCCACGGTCACCGTCACGGCCGGGGATTTGGAGCAGGTCCAGCCGGTGATTCCGGTTTCGGGGTATTTGTCCCAGAACGATCCGCGGGCTCATTTCGGGCTGGGTGCTGCCGAGCGGGCCGAGCGGGTGGTGGTCCGCTGGAGCGACGGCAGCCAGACGGTGCGAACCGATGTGGCGGCCAATCAGACCCTGCGGGTGGTTCAGGAGCCCTGACATGATGAACAAGCGGATTCTCGGGGTTGGGCTGGTACTGGTGGCCGTGTTGCTCCCGGCGGCCATGTTGTTTTCCGCGGCCCAGGCTCCTCAGGCTCCTCCGCGTGACGCGGTCTACGTGGGCGCCGGGTCGTGCGCGGCGTGCCATGCGTACCAGCACAATCACTGGCAAAGGACGGCTCATGCCCGGTCCTACGCCGCCTTGGCCGATCCGGCCGCTCGGGAGATTGCCGAATGGAGCGGGGTGCCGTTCCACCCGCAGCAGTCGCCCATCTGCCTGGGTTGCCATGCGACGGGCGCCGAGGCGGAGCCGTGGGAGATGGATTGGACGTTTCACCGCCAGCAGGGGCTGCAGTGTGAAACGTGTCATGGTCCGGGCAGCGAGCATGTGGATGCCCATCAGATGGGCGATCCCCGGGCCAGTCAGCGGTTCTCCCTGCGCCGGCCGCAGCCGGACGATTGCTACCGGTGCCATCAGAGCAAGGGGACGCATGATCAGGTCCTGGACCGGGCGGAATTCGATCCGCAGCGGGCGTGGCAAGCGATCGCGCACCCGACGCCTGAGGGGAACGTGCCCGCCGCGCCGCGGGCGCTCCCGTCGCCCGCTCGGCCGCAGGATCCGCAGCACACCGGTTCGCTGGCCTGCGGCGAGTGCCATCAGGGCCCCGAATTCGGTTACCAGTTCGAGCGTTGGCAGCAGAGTGCGCATGCGCGGGCTTATGCGGTGTTGAGCACTCCGGAGGCGCAGACGATCGCCCGGCAAATGGGTGTGGCGGGCGATCCGCAGCGGCAGGCGGATTGTTTGCGCTGCCACAGCACGGCCGATCACGATCCGGCCGGCGGGTTCTTGGAATCGTTCGATCGGACGGAGGGCGTCGGCTGTGAAGCCTGCCACGGCGCGGGCAGTCGTTACAGTCCGGAAGCGGTCATGCGCGATCCGGTGGCGGCCCGAGCGGCGGGGCTCCGCGAAGTGACTCGGCAAACCTGTATGTACTGCCATGACAACCCGCATGACCAGCCGGATCCGGAGCCGTTCGATTACCCATCGGCAGTCGCCGCCATCGCGCATCCCAGCGAACCGCCCCCGTTGCCGGAACGTCCCCAGTACAAGACCCCGTTGAATTTGGCGCTCCGCCCGGATGCTCGCGAGCTCTATGTGGTGTGTGAGGCGGCGGATTCGGTGATCGTGGTCGACGTGGCGGAGCGGCGGAAGATCGCGGAGATCCCCGTCGGCCGCCAGCCCATCGACGTGGCCTTTCACCCCGACGGGCACGAAGCCTATGTCACCAACTGGCTGGAGGACTCCGTGTCGGTGATCGACGTGGCCCGGCGCCAGGTCGTGGCCCGGATCACGGTGGGCGACGAACCGCGCGGGTTGCTGACCGACGCGCGGGGCGAGCACCTGTACGTCCTGAACACATCGACCGATGACGTGTCCGTGATCGACTTGGAAACGCGGGTCGAGACCAAGCGGCTGGCGACGTGCCGCGGGCCCTGGTCGCTGGCCCTTTCGCCCGACGGCCATCGGCTGCTGGCCACCAACCATCTCTCCCGGCTGGTCGAACCGTTGACCAGCTCGATGTCCGAGATCACCGTGATGGATACGGATCGGGCGGTGGTCGAGGACCGTTGGGTCGTGCCCGACGCCAATCTGTTGTTGGGGATCGCCTGGCATCCCAGCGGCGAGTTCGCGCTGGCGACCCTGGCCCGCACCAAGAACCTGGTGCCCATGACGCGGCTGATGCAAAACTGGACGATCACCAACGGGCTGGGCATCCTCTGGGCGGACGGGCGGGTGGATCAGGTGCTGCTGGACGAGCCGATGCTGGCGTTTCCCGATCCCACCTCGCTGGCGTTCACACCGGACGGGCGCTGGGCGCTGGTCACCAGTGCGACTTCGGATCGCGTGGCGGTGATCGATGTGGCGAAGTTGCGCAAGATCGTGTCGCAGGCGTCGGAGGACGAACGGGAGCGGATCCTGCCGAACCATTTGGGCAGGGCCGTGGAGTTTGTGGTCCGCCATGTGCCGACGGAACGGTCGCCGCGGGGGATCGTGGTCACGCCGGACGGCCGCACCGCCTTTGTCGCCAATGCCCTGGACGATTCGCTGACGGTGATCGATTTGGCGGATTTCCAACCGGTCGAGCGGATCGACTTGGGCGGTCCGGAAGAGATCACGGCGACGCGGCGTGGCGAGCGGCTGTTTCACAGTGCGGACATCACCTTCCGCCGGCAGTTCTCCTGCCACACCTGCCATCCGGGCGGCCACATCGACGGCCTGGTGTACGACATCGAAGCGGACGGGATCGGCACCGATCACGT
>SLEY01000587.1 GCA_007124535.1 Planctomycetaceae bacterium | reverse complement strand
GCGTGGTGCGCACCCACTGGAATTCGTATTGCGGCGGGTAGCGGAACTCGTGGTCGCTGCGGTTGTCCAAATAGACCAGCCGCGATCCGTCCAGGGCCCACTTGAACGTCTTGATGTCCGATACGTTCCGGCCCACTCGGAAGACCATGAACAGATGCGGGCCGATCAGCGAGAACTTGGCGAACACCGCGTGGCGGTAGTAGCGATAGACCTCGCGCAGATCCCGTTCGAACCGCTCGTCCGCAATCAACTCCAAATCATGCTGGTGGAACGTTCCCTCCCGGAATTCGTAGACGGCGAACACGTCCGACAACTGGGTTTCCGTCTTGAGGCCCAGGTGCACATTGTAGCCGAAAATGAAGCGGTCGCCGATGGCCACCAGGTCCCGCGGGATGCAATTGTGATCAGTGGTGATCCGTTCGGTGCTGACCAGCCGCGTTTCGATCGCTCCGAAGACCTCCTTGCGCGCCTGGTTCAGCTGGTCCAGCCGGTCGCGCAAATCGCGCGCCTGGGCATTCAGCCGATTGCGAATGACCTCGTAGGTGCCGCCTTCCAACTGGATCGCTCCGGCGCCGGCGGCCGGGGTGCGGGCATCGTCGGCCATCGGATCACGCTTCCTTCAGCTGCAGCGAAGCGACCTTGCGATCGGACACCCCCAGGCGTTTGACCACGTCCAGCAGCCGCGCCAGTTCGCTCTGGGCTTCGTCGCTGTCGGTCATCCCCATCATCTTGGCGATCAGGGCGGCCACCGACAGGTCCTTGATGTCCTCGGCGCTCAGATCGAACCGGCCGATGAACTGCTGCAGCTTGTCATGGAAGTATTCCGGATTGCCGTTGAAGAAGGTGTTCTTCACGTCGGTCAGGGTCTGGCTGTTGTTCACCAGCCGATCGACCGCCTTGCCGCCCTTCACCGCTTCGACGATCTTGTCGAAGAAGCTGGTTTCGCCGCCCACGATATCGATCCGGGCGCTCTTGAGGGCTTCGCCGACGATCCCGGCCTGGGCCTGGGCGATCATCCGCTGGGCCTCGATCGTGGCCAGGTCGATGTCCTTGTCCTTGTGCAACCGCAGCTTGAACTCCTCGTGTTCCTTGCCCACACTGTCGAACAACTTCATGGCCTCGGCCTTCTCCTGGATGCCTTGGGCCTCGCTGCTGAACTTCAGCCGCAGCACGTTCGCTTCGGCCGTGCCCTGTTTTTCCAGGGCGGTCGCCTTGGCCTGGATCACCTGGGCCTCGGCCAGTCCGCCCGCCGCCTGGTCCGCCGTCTTGGCTTCCGCCAGCATCTTCGTGGCCTGCATCTGCTTCTCCGAAACCTCCCGCTCCGCCTCGGCCTCGACCACCACCTGTTCCGCCCGCAGGGCCGCGGCCAGCTTGGCCGCTTCCGCCGCCTTGACCTGCCGCACCATCGCTTCCTGGGCCGCCATCTCCGCCTGCGTCACCTGCACCCGCTTCTGGCGGTCCGCTCCGGCAAACTGCTCCGTGTCCTTGATCCGCTCCTGCTCCTCGACCACCGAACGCTCGACCGCCACCCGCTCGCGAATCACCTCCTGGATGTTCCGCCGCTCCACCTCGACCGCCTTGTCCTTGTCGATCTGAGCCAAGGCCACCACCCGCTCCCGCTCGGTCGCCTCCAGATCCCGGTCCCGCGTGACCCGCTCCCGTTCCACCCCGTCCGTGCGCTCCTTGTTCCGCTGAGCCACAATCACCTGCCGCTCCTTGTTCTCCTCCGCCACCATCAACTCCTCGTCCGTGCGGATCTGGGCACTCTGGGAACGCAACCGCTCCTGCTCCTGAACCAGACGAGCCTCCGCCTGCTGCCGCGCCGTGATCTCCGCCACCTCCCGCTGCTGCTTCTGCTCCGCTTCGATCTGCTGACGCTCCAGGACCAGGATCGCCTCCCGCGCCTCCACGTCCTGCTTCTTGATCGTCTTCTCCTTCTCGCGGTTGATCTCGTTCGCCAGAATGTGCTCCCGAGCCGTCAGGTCCGTGATCTTCTTGATCCCCATCGCATCCAGGATGTTGTGGGGATCCATCATGCTGCTGGCTGTCTGCTCGAGATAATCGATGGCGCAATCGTCCAGCACATAACCGTTCAGATCGGTCCCGATGACCTTCAGGATCTCCTCCTTGAACTTGTCACGCTCCTCGTACAACTCGACGAAATCGAAACGCTTGCCGACCGTCTTCAACGCTTCGGAAAACTTGGCATCGAACAATTCGACCAGCGCGGCCTGGTCGGAAGCCCGGCGGCAGCCCAGCGATTGGGCCACCTGCAGAATCGCATCTCGCGTGTTGTTCACGCGAACGAAAAATGCCACCTCGATGTCCGCCCGCATGTTGTCCCGGCAGATCAAGCCCTGGCTGCCTTTGCGGTGAATCGGGATCCGTTTGACCGACAGATCCATCCGCTCGCCTCGATGGATCACCGGGTAAACCATGATGCCCTGCCCGGTCACGGCCGCTAAACCGTGCCAACCGGAACGGACCAAGGCCTCTTCCGGACCCACCTTCTGGTAGAACGTGTTCAGCAGGATCGCCACGGCCACAAAGCCGAACAGGCACAGCATCAACACGACCCCGAAGATCAACATGACTTCCATCGCGACACCTCCGCTTCCCCGTGTTCCACAAAATAGAGTTGTTTTTCCGGATCGAATCCGACAATCGTGGCCGGATCCCCCTTGGCCAGCGGGGAACCGCCCTGCGTACGGACATGCAATCTCAACGGCGCCCCCGCCGTCGGGTACTCCGCTTGACCAAATTCGTCGTTCACCACGCTGCTGACCACCCGGCAGGTTCGCCCCATCATCTTTTCTGCCGGATGGGGGGGCGAGGTATCGAATTTTCCCCGAAACGGGTAGGTCAGGATCTTCGTCGCGACCAAGGCTAAGGCCGCGTTGCGAAGCGTGTATTGGCCTGCGACCCACCAGGACGCGCGCAGCTGCGGATCGTCCAGCCAACGATCGAACAGCATCGAAATCAACCACCAGCTCAGGGAAAAGACACTCAGCCAGATCACCAAGGGCACGCGTCCCAAGTTCAAGAACCGCAGGATCACCACCCCGACTCCCACCACTTCGTGCAGATCCGGCTGGCCATCCAGATCGAGGTCGAAGTCCAACAGGTCCAGATCCAAACCGGCCAAGATCGCGAGCATCCAATACAGGCAGAGCAGGACCAACAGCATCGTCGCCGGGAGGTTTGCGCCCGAAAAGCAGGTTTGCAAGAACTCCAGAACGACCGACATTGCCCAACCCCTCGTCTTTAACTGATCGAACCAATTATGCACCGTGGCGAGCATCCATTAAACCCTTTTCGCTTCCGACCCCGTTAAATTGTGCGGATTTCTCCCCGTGGGTCCGTTTTACGCATGCTTTTCGGCAGGGGGCTTGACACCACGTCGTGATGGTGTACGCTCGTGGAGGCTTGATGGAGCGGGCGGCAGATCCGCTTGGAGGCGGGGTATTTGTGAGTTCTCTTTTTTGGGGGGTGGAATGTCCCGCTCCTCGTAGGTCTTGCCCTGGAATAAGGAGCTACTTACGATGTCTCAACGACCGGTCCACGAAATCCGCATGGGGCGCATCCGCGCTGCGATTTGGATGAATGAGACGCAGAACGGGCCGCGGTACAACGTGACCTTCAACCGCTCGTATAAGGATGGTGAGCAGTGGAAGACGTCGCAGAGTTTCT
>SLEY01000205.1 GCA_007124535.1 Planctomycetaceae bacterium | reverse complement strand
TCACGCTTCCGATTCTGGGTTGGACTGCTAGTATTACTGGTCTCCTGGTCCGGTGACAATACCGTACGGAGTGAGGATCCGGACTCGGGCTGGAAGGCGGGTTGCGCCCGCGCCCTCATCACACCCCAAGAACCGATGTGGATGGCCGGATACGCCGCTCGCGACCGTCCCGCCGAAGGGACGCTGGACGAATTATGGGCCAAAGCCCTCGTTTTGGAGGATGACCAACAGCATCAAGCCGTGTTGGTCACGCTGGACCTGATCGGCACCGACCGCCCGTTCCTGCAGGCGATTCACCGCCGGCTGGCCGAACAGTATGGTTTATCGGCCGAGCAGATCGCCTTGTGTGCCTCGCACACCCACTCGGGACCGGCCCTGAAGAATAATTTGTCCCCGCTGCATTATCTGGTGGTGGACGCCGAACACCAAGCTCAGATCGAGAGCTACACCGCGCATTTGAAAGATCGGATTGTCGAACTGGTCGGACAAGCTCTGGAATCACGCGAGCCGGTCGCATTGAGTTGGGGCAGTGGGCGAGCGGAATTTGCCGTCAATCGGCGGAATAACCGCCCGGAACAGGATGTGCCGCAGTTGCGAGCGGAGGGCCGGTTGCAAGGTCCGACGGATCACGATGTCCCCGTGCTGGCGGTGCACGACGTTCAGGGGGACCTGAAGGCCGTCGTATTCGGGTATGCCTGCCATGCCACGGTGCTCAGCGGCTACGAATGGTCGGGCGACTACCCAGGATTTGCCCAGATCGAATTGGAACAGGCTCATCCCGGTGTCCAGGCCATGTTTTGGGCAGGCTGCGGCGCGGACCAGAACCCGCTGCCGCGGCGGTCCGTCCAACTGGCTCGGGACTACGGCCGGCAGCTGGCGGAAGCGGTCCAAGCGGTGTTGCACCAGCCGATGGAGCCCCTGCCCCCCCGGTTGGTCACCCAATACCGGGAGGTGGACCTGCCCTTCGCCGAACTGCCGTCCCGCGAGCAGATCGAAACCGATCGCCAGTCCAGCAACCGGTTCGTCGCCGCCCGCGCCCAAATGCTGCAAGAACAATGGGACCAGCAGGACGGTCTGGCCGACACGTATCCTTATCCGGTCCAAACTTGGCAACTGGGGGAGACGATCCAGTTCGTGATCCTGGGCGGAGAGGTGGTGGTCGATTTCGCGTTGCGGCTGAAATCCGAATTGCGAGGCACGCAGACCTGGGTGGCCGGTTTCGCCAATGACGTCATGGCCTATATCGCTTCACGCCGCGTACTGGACGAAGGTGGTTACGAAGGCGCCGGAGCCATGCTGTACTACGGTCTGCCCACCAGCTGGGCCCCCGAGAGCGAGGACCTGATCGTAGACGAAGTCCACCGGCAATTGGCCCCCTAAAAGGCCGCATTGCCGGGGCCACGTCCGGTGTTCCGCACGCGACGCATCTGCGCGGGGGCGACATGCGGAGAAAAGTTGAGCGGGGGTCGGCGAGCCTCATCACTTCGCCGACCCTGGCTCCCACCAGGCGCCGTGATGGGAAGGGCAGCGTTCCGCCCCCACCCGTTCAACGGCGTCGTCGCCGCAGACCGGCCCGGTCCAATAGAGTTTTGTCCAGTACCTCCCGCGCCGGTTCTTGATCCGCGGGCGGCGGCCCCATGGCCCCCAGGTCGTCGACGGGCGAGTACCTTACTTCGAATTTGTGACGCGCGATCGACAGCGTATCATTCGGATCGACACGCTTTCGCACCGATACCACCCGGATGCCATTGACCTTCGTCCCGTTGCGGCTTTTGCGGTCGATCACGAACCAATAGCCCTCATCCGCCATCAACTCGCAATGTTCGCCCGACACATTGGCAAATCGCAAGACAATATCGCAGGTTTCGCGGCGGCCGATCAGCAATCGTTTCTTTAACAGGGGAATGGGATCACCCCCCCCTACAGGAACAAGTTCACCATACATGGGTTGCTCTCCTCTTGCTCACACCATACGGCTAATTAAGCTTAATTTACAACGAGGAGGTATGTCAGGTCAATGAATCCAGGTTTTTTGGTCGACCAAACCCGTCCTACGGGGTGGAAGGGTGCCGGTTGGCGGTATCACGCGTACAGTTTCTACCTTCGCCAGCGGTATGGCGGGCGGGTCCAGCGGATCAGTCTGGATGGGGGCATGTCCTGTCCGAACGTCGATGGCCAAGTGGGGTTGGGGGGCTGTATTTTTTGTGACAATCGCAGTTTCAGTCCCAGTCGTCGTGGTCCGGAGTCTTCGATCCCCGCCCAGTTGGAAGCGGGGATCCGCCGGCTCCGGGCCCGCTTCGGCTGCGAACGTTTCGTTGCCTATTTGCAACCGTCTTCCAATACCTATGGGGATGTAGCTCGCCTTCGCGAGATCTACGATCAAGCGATATCCCACCCCCAGGTCGTCGGCTTAGCCATCGGCACCCGACCGGATTGTGTGCCGGAGCCGGTACTGGATTTGCTCACCGAGTTTGCGGAGCGAACCTGTTTGTCGGTCGAATTCGGTTTGCAAACAATTCACGAACAATCGCTGACTTGGTTGCAGCGGGGACATGACTATGGCGACTTCCTGAGGGCGGTCGAGTGCAGCCGCGGACGCGGTTATCGGATTGGAGCGCACGTGATCTTGGGGATCCCGGGTGAAACGGGCGAAGACATGCAAGCCACCGCTCGCGAACTAGCCCGCTTGGACTTGGATTCGGTCAAGATCCACAATTTGTATGCGGTGCGAAACACGCCGCTGGAAGCGTTGGTCCAGCGGGGCGAGGTGCGTTTCATGGAACGTCCGGAGTTTGTTTGCGTGGCGGCTGACTTCATTGAATCGTTGTCACCGCGCATGGTTATCGAACGTGTGGGGGGAAGTGCCCCGCCGGAATTCCTGATCGAACCGACATGGTGTCGGGACAAGGCGGGACTGCAGGCGGCGCTGCGTGCCGAGCTGGTGCGGCGTGACAGTTGGCAGGGAAGGCATTGGCGGTCTTGAAGTCTTGCGTGGCGGTTTAGATAATACAAGTTTCGAGTGAGGAGGAAGGTTTGACGTCCGTGCCCCCGAACCCGCCATCGGATCGCCCCTCGGGCGAGCAGCCGCTTCGCAACGCCCCGCCGCCGCCTCGCCCCGCGGGAAGGAAGGGCGCGGAAGAGCAACCCCTCGCCCCGGCGCCTTCCGTTCCGGCCGGGCCCCGTCCGTCCGGTTCTCAGCCGGAAGGTCCGCTCCGCCCGCCGCCCGCCGTGCCGATGTCCGGCCCCGAGAAGAAAATGGCCGGACCCGGCCCGGTGCCGCAAGCCGGTGGCCAAGGCGGTTCGGCGGCTGGGCCCCAGCAAGGCAGTGGTCGGCCAGAACAGCCGTTGCCCGGCCCGGCCCCGATCCCCGGAGCCGCGAGCGGGTCCCCTGGTAGCCGGGCCGCGTCCGGATCGGCCCCCATCCCCGGTCCCCCGCCTCCGGCGCCGCCCCCAGCGGGAACTCATAACCAACAAACCAGGCCCCCACAACAAGAGGGGTCCTATGCGCCCAGCTCGGGAGCACCGCAGATCCCCCCACCGCAGACTCCGCCAGGGAATCAGCCGGGTTACGATCACGGACATGCTCATCAGCCGCACCCCCTCCCGGCACCGGGCCCGATGCCGGGTCCGCATTCGGGACACCCTCCCATGAATGCCTACGGCTACCCGCAGATGCCCGCCAGCGAGTATCCCCAAATGTCCGGCGG